>JAKFYL010000069.1 GCA_021730845.1 Planctomycetota bacterium
GGGCTTTGCGCGCGATGCGCATGCCCAGCACGCTGGACGCTTCGACCCCTAGACGGCGCTGAGCCATATCTTTTAGGAGCGACTCCGGCGCGCCCAGGGGAAGTTCCAGGCCCAAGACGCGCCAGGTGTCGCCGACAGGCTTGGGCGCCGGTTCGGCGCCGGGCCGCTGGCGCTGGTCTTTGGGATCAAAGGACATCATCGCCAGTATGATCGCTAGAGGCGCAGCGGATGAAACCAAAGATCGGTGGGAGTCCCCGCCGCTCCCGGCCAAGAGTCCTTAGGCGACTGCGCAGTCCGCTGCTAGGATCGTCGTCCTTCGACTAGCCGTGGCAAAACTCCAGAACCTATCCGCCGAGGAGTTTCTCCCCATGCTCGCCGATTTGGAGATCGATCCCGCTGCGCTGCAACTGGTCGATCCGGCGCCCCCGCCAGCAAGCGATCGCAAGCCCTTGCCGGCCTTGCTGCCGGGTCCGGTGCTGGTGGGCCAGATCGGCACGGGCCTCGACATCAACGCCGCGGCGCGCGCCTACCAAGCTCGGACGAACGCGACCTTGCCCCCGGACGGCTGGGCCTTGTTCTTCTTGAAGGACAGTCGCAGCGAGGGCGAGCTCGCGCGCTGGCGCAACGCCTTTTGGCCCTGGCTGCACCTGGTCGCCCTGTACCGCATTCAAGCTGGCGCCATCGAGCGCGAATCCATGCAGGGCCGGTCCAAGCTGAGTGGAAACTGCGAGAAGCAGGGCGTGCTCTTGGCGCTGCGTCGCCGCGACCACGTGCTGTCGCCGGCGGCGACCATCGCCAAGTTCGACCACAACGCGCCGGGTTGGAATGGCGAACCCGGCAAGCCGGGCTGGAAACACCACCGCTGGATGCGTCGCTACGTGGGCGTTTTCGCCGGTAGCAGCAGCCCTTCGCGCGTCGCGGGTCGGCCGCTGTCGATCTTGGACTTCGGCTGCGGAGCGGGTTGGGTCGGCATCGAAGCCGCGCTGCTGGCCAAGGACGCGCGCCTGGCAGCCTTCGACCCAAGCCCGGAGATGGTGCGCCTAGCGGGCATCAATGCGCGCGAAAACGGCATCGAACGCTTCGATGGTCGCACGGGCTTTGGCGAGGATCCGCCTTTCTGCAAGACCGGCGACGATCGCTTCGACTTGGTGATCAGTTCGGGCGTGGTGAGTTTTTCCCCCGACCCCGGGCGCTGGTACGACGGTCTGGCGCGCTGCGTCAAGAAAGGCGGCACGCTGGTCATCGGCGACATCCAGCGCGAATCGCGCGGCATGCAGCGCCGGCGCCGAACCAAGGTCTTCCTTCCGGCCCGCGAAATGAACGCCAAGACGCCCGGCGAAGCGCGCGCGGCCTTGGAAAAGCGCGGCTTCACGCTCGTGCGCCAAGCCGGCTACCAGCTCACCTGGCCCATCCCCCAGGCCATGCACTGGTCGGACCAAAAACTAGGCGGCGCGCTGGCGCCCCTTATCTTGCTGGCCAACAAGAGCCTGGCCGGCCGACTCGCCCCAGATCGCTACGACAGTTGGGTGCTGCATCTAGTCTCCAAGTAAGCGCAGCGCAGCGCCTGGCGAGTGCCGGCCAATGGCCTACATGGCCCCTTCGAACTCGCGCGCAATCGGGTCCAAGTGGCGGCGATTGATGCGGTGCACTGCGGCTAGGAGCCGAGACGCCGCGAGCCGGTAGGACCAGTTCTGGGCAGCGCGGCTGGTGTGGAGCACGCTCGCCGCGCCCGGCAAGCGCTGCAAGTTTTCGAGTCCGAGGCTGGAGCTGGAACCGCCGGCGAGGGCGCGCTCGATGCCTGTGCCGGATTGGATCAAGAAGCGCGAAAAATGCACGCGGTCGATGCAATCGGCGTGCTCATCGAGAAACGCAGCAGTTTGGTCCAAATCCTCTGCTCGCTCCCCGGGATAGCCCGAAAATGCGGTCGCGCGCGTCGAAATTCCAGCGCGTTTGGCCGCGCGATAGAAGGCCGAGTAACTCGCCACGCGCGAGCCTTTGGCCATCGCGTCCAAGAGACGCTGGCTGCCACTTTCCAGTCCGGTGGTGATGCGCACGAGCCCCGCCTTGCGGGCCGCGACCAAGTCGGCCTCGGACAAGCCCTCGTCCGGGCGCGGCCCCACGTGCACCGAGCAAGTCCATTGCGCGCCGGGCACGGCCGATTGGAACTGGGCGCACAGTCCGCGCCACACCGCGAGGTCCGAGTTCAGCTTCAGGTCGCTGAAGCAAAACAACTTCACTTGGTAGCGCTGGTGCAAGTGCGCTAGCTCACCGAGCACATTCTCCAAACTGCGCGAGCGAAAGCCGCGGCCGTTGACGGTCACGACGTCCGAACAGAATTTGCACACGCCCCAGCCACAGCCGCGCGCACTCAAAATCGAAGCGATGCGATTGGGGTATCGATCCCAGGGAAAGTCGTCGTAGTCCGGGTACGGCAGCATGTTCAGCTCGGTGAGCGGGTCGGCTAGCCCCCCATCCGGGCCGCCACTGGGGGTGAATCCTGGAACGCGCGGCGCGCGTTCACCGCTGGCCACGGCGAAGAGCAATGCCTGGACATGGCGCTCGCCTTCGCCGGCATAGATGCCCCATGACCCCGGGACCCCATCCCAGGCTTTGCGGGTCTCTGGCGTGTGGAAGGCTGGCCCGCCGACGATCATGGGCACGCCGCGCGCTTGGCAGGCGCGGCCCAGGCGCGTCACCAGTTCGTAGTACATCAAATAGGTGGACACCAAGACGCAGTCGGGCCGCTCGTCCAAGACCGTTTCGAAGGTGCGCTCGAGTTCGGCCGAGCGTCCGCCCGCGTCAGGCCGCCGGCGGGCTTCCAGTTTGCGACGGGCGCCGCGCACGAGCCGCGAGTTTGTGGTCGCACTCCACCAGCGCAGACGCTCGTCCCAAAGCCCGAACAAACCCGCGCGCGCGCCGCGGGGAATGCCCGGCATGCCCGTGGCAAAGGGCGAGAGCACGCGCACCTGATGCCCGGCCGCGCGCAAGACGGCACACAACAGGCCTACAGGAAGGGTCGGGAAACGCGAGAAGTTGTTGAGGTCAATCAGCACCACGCGCAATGGCTTGCGCGCTGCGCCGTGCACCTGGAGGGAAGCTCCGTCGGTGACACCGATTTGCATGCGGCCTCTTTAGGCAAAGGGGGGGAAGTCGAGCCAGGCGCAAGCCTAGGCTGCGTCTCCCACAGGCGCAAGCGCACCCGGTTGGGCCCTAGTTCGCAGGTGCGGGCGGCACTTCGAGCACCGGACCGCGGGCATAGTCCAAGAGCTTGGCCAGTGTGTCTTTCATTTCAGCGCGCCGCACGATGCGGTCGACTTGGCCCTTTTCCAGCAGGAATTCCGCGCGCTGGAAACCGGGCGGCAACTCTTGCTTGATGGTGCTGGCGATCACGCGCGGGCCCGCGAAGCCGATCAGTGCGCCCGGCTCGGCCAAGGTGATGTCGCACACCGATGCAAAGGAAGCGGTCACGCCGCCCGTGGTTGGATGCGTCAGAACGCAAATCGAAAAGCCACCCGCCTCTTGGTATTGGGCCAGCGCGGCGCAGGTCTTGGCCATTTGCATCAACGACAAGATGCCTTCGTGCATGCGCGCACCGCCCGATCCGGTGAACATCACCAACGGACGTCCGAGCTTGCCGGCGAGTTCCGCCGCCAGGGCGATTTTTTCGCCCACGACCTCGCCCATGGAACCGCCCATGAACGTGAAGTCGAGCACGGCCAGCACCACCGGGCGTCCGTGGATCGTGCCCAAGCCGCAGATCAATGCCTCCTTTTGCTTGGAGCGCTCGACGGCGCGCTGGATTTTTTGGGCGTAAGGAATGCCCTCGTCGAAGTCCAAGCGATCGATGGAAACGATGTCCTGGAAATGTTCTTGCCAGCTGCCTTCGTCGATCACCAGCACGATGCGCTCGCGGCCGGGCAGCGTGAAGTGGAATTCGCACGCCGGGCAGGTGCGCATGCGCTCCTCGAGTTCCTTGCGGTAGATCATCTGCCCGCAACCCTCGCATTTGAGCCACAGCCCGGTCGGCACCTCTTTCTTCTTGCGCAGACGAAAACGCGACTCGCCGAGCTTGTCGAGACCGGCATCGCCTTCCCCAGGATTGTTCTGTTTCTCGTCTGCCATGGCTGGATTCCTTGCGCGTCAATTCCTTGCGGACAGTCTTCTCAAGTTCGCTATGGCGCCCGCGCGATCCTTCGCTCCGAACACCGCCGAGCCGGCGACGAACACTTGGCAGCCTGCCTGGGCGCAGGCAGGCGCGGTATCCGCGTTGATACCGCCGTCCATTTCCACCAACCCGTCGAATCCGTGGGCGCGCAACCAAGCGATCTTGGGCAGGACTTCCGGCATGAAGCGTTGGCCGCCGAAGCCGGGGAACACGCTCATCACGAGCACCAAATCGATTTCCCCCAGCAAGTCGCCGATCGTTTCGGGCACCGTCGACGGATTGAGCGCGACGCCGACCTTGGCCACGCCTGCGCCGCGAAAAGCGCGAATGACTTCGCGCGCCTTGGCGCCCGCCGCTACTTCGGCATGAAACGTGAGCACGTGGGCGCCGGCTTGGGCGTAGTCCTTGGCGTAGCGCAGGGGATCGGTGATCATCAAGTGCACGTCCAGCGGCACGCGCGCCACCTTGTGCACGCTGGCCACCACCGGCGGTCCGATGGTCAAGTTGGGCACGAAGTGTCCATCCATCACATCGACGTGCAGCCAATCGGCGCCGCCGGATTCCACCGTGCCGATTTCATCGGCCAGGCGCGCAAAGTCCGCCGACAGAATCGAAGGCGCGATCAGGGGCTTTGCAGCTGTGCTTGCGGGCATGGTTACTTCAAGAGCATAGCTAGTCCGCCCGCCCAAGGGCACCACGGCGCGCCCAAAGTCGATGCGGCGCGAGATTTCTTTCAGGGAGAGTGGTCTATTTCAACGAGAGCGCCGTGATACCGGGCAAGGCCTTGCCTTCCAGCAGCTCGAGCGAGGCGCCGCCACCGGTCGATATGTGGCGGATCTTGTTCGCAACTCCGAGCAACTCGACCGCGGCCACCGAGTCTCCGCCGCCTACGACCGTGTAACCCGGGCACTCCGCCACGGCGCGGGCGACTTCCGCGGTGCCTTGGCGGAAGCGTTCCATCTCGAACACGCCCATCGGGCCGTTCCAAACCACCGTCTTGGCTCCGCGGATCTTGGCCGCGTAGGCAGCGCGCGTCTTGGGCCCGATGTCTAGGGCCATCCAGCCTTCCGGGATCGCGCCCTCGACCGTGCGCCAATTCGCATCGGCTGCAAAGCGATCGGCGATCACGTGATCCGTAGGCAATAGCAGTTCGACTTTCATGGCCGCCGCCTTGGCCATCGCGCTCTTGACCGTGTCCAGACGCTCGTCCTCGCACAGGGACTTGCCGACGCCCAAACCCTTGGCCTTCAAGAAAGTGTAGGCCATGCCCCCACCGATCAGAATGGCGTTCACCCGATCGAGCAAGTTGTCGATCACGGACAACTTGTCGGAGACCTTGGCGCCGCCCAGGATCGCCACCAGCGGTCGCGCTGGTCGGTGCAGCACTTGCTCGAAAGCGGCGATTTCGGCCTGCAGCAACAGTCCCGCAGCCGACGGCAAGAGGCGCGCAACGCCCGAAACCGAGGCTTCGTCGCGGTGCGAGGTGCCGAACGCGTCGTTGACGAACACATCTCCAAGGCGCGCGTAGCGTTTGGCGAGTTCCACATCGCCCTTGGTTTCGCCGCTGTTGAAGCGCACGTTTTCCAGGAGCAAGACAGCGTCCGGCGGTGCGGCGGCAATGGCTGCTTCCACTGCGGGACCGGTCGAATCATCGAGCTTGGTGACGGATACGCCCAGCAGCTGGCTCAGACGTGCAGCCACGCCAACTAGCCGCAGGGACGCATCGACACCCTTGGGCCGACCCAGGTGCGACATGAGCACGAGCTTGGCCCCGCGCGCGCGCAGGGCCTTGAGCGTGGGCACGGCGGCTTTGATGCGCGTGTCGTCGCTGATGGCTCCGCTTGCGTCCAGGGGCACGTTGAAGTCGACGCGCACGAGCACACGCCGCTGCTGAACATTCAGCGTCTCGAATCCGGTCTGGGGCGCTACGACGGTCATTGTGCCTAGGCTCGGCCGGCGGCCACACCTTGGGGAGCGCCGAGTTTGTTCATGGCCAGCATCAGCTCCACGACACGGTTGGAGTAACCCCACTCGTTGTCGTACCAAGCGATTACCTTGACCATGCGTTTTTCCATCACCATGGTCGATAGGGAGTCGAAAATCGCGCTGGCGGGATTGCGCACGATGTCGCTGGAAACCAGCGGATCGACCGAATACTCCAGGATGCCCTTGAGGCCCTTACCGGCCGCTGCCGCGAACGCCTGGTTGACTTCCTCGATGGTCGTGTCGCGCGACACTTCGGCGACCAAATCGACCACCGATCCATCCGGCACGGGAACACGCAAGGAAACGCCGTCGAGCTTGCCCTTGAGTTCGGGCAAGATCTGCCCCACGGCACGCGCCGCGCCGGTGGTCGTCGGGATGATGTTCAGGGCCGCGGCGCGCGCTCGGCGCAGGTCCTTGTGGGGCAAATCGAGCACTTGTTGGTCGTTGGTGTAGGCGTGCACGGTGGTCATCAGACCGCGCACGATGCCCAGCGACTCGTGCAGCACCTTGGCCACGGGCGCCAGGCAGTTGGTCGTGCACGATGCATTGGACACGATGCGATGGGCTTGCTTGAGGACCTTGTCGTTGACGCCCAGCACCACCATGGCGTCGAGTTCGTCCTTGGGCGGCACGGTCAAGACCACGCGCCCGGCGCCCGCGCTGATGTGCTTGGTGCAAGCTTCGCGCGAGGTGAAGATTCCGGTCGACTCGACCACGAAATCGACGCCTTTGGCGCCGTGCTTCAAGTTGGCAGGGTCCTTCTCCGCTGTCACTGCGATCGATTTGCCGTTGACCGTGATGCCGTCCTTGGTGGCCGACACGGTGCCCGCGAAGGGTCCGTGCACGGAGTCGTACTTGAGCAGGTGCGCCAACGTCTCCGGCGTGGTCAAGTCGTTGATGGAGACGACCTCGATGCTGGGGTGTTTGGCCTGGATGACGCGGAAGACGTTGCGGCCGATACGGCCAAATCCATTGATGGCGATTTTCATGAGCCAGGTCAGTCGAGGATCGAGGTTGGAGAAGAAGGGACAGGCGGCGCTCGCTTTGGAGCGCCCCCCTACGGTGGGTCAGCCGGCCTCCAAGAGCGTGGAACAGCCGGCGTCTTGGGGGCCCCTGGACCAGGGCAGGGAATGCGCGTAAGTCCTTGGGGCAACTAGCCCAAAGACTCCGGCCGCTTTTCCTCGCCCCAAGCCCAAGGGAAGAAGGTAGCGAGCGCTACCGATTCGATCAACGGGTCCGGGGACCCTTGGAGCCTAGAATCGGAGCACCTGTGCCGGCGCACCGGAGCGGGCGCCGGGCCAGGCCACTTCGAGAAGTCAAGCGACGACCGTGCAGATCCAAACCACCCTCGGCGGAGAACCCGACCTCCAGGCCCAAGCGATCCTCGGGGCGGCCGATGGCGCACGGCCTGCGCACGGGCGCTGGGCGCAGCTGGCTTGCTCGGTTGGCCTGGCGCCCCAGACGAACGTTGTGCTCGCCCTTTCAGGAGGTGCCGATTCGGTCTATTTGCTGCACGTGTTGGCGGCCGCGCGCGAATCCCCGCTGCTGGCGGCGGTACACATCGACCATGGACTGCGCGGCGCGGAAAGTATCCGCGACATGGAGTTCTGCCGCGACCTGTGCGCGCGCCTGGGCGTGAGGTTCGTGTCCCGCGCCGTCGCGCTCGATCCCAGCCCCAGTGGTTTGGAAGCGCGCGCGCGCGAGGAACGCTACGCGGTGCTGGCGCAGGAGGCACGCCGGCTGCGAGTGCGAACCATCGTCACGGGACACCATGCCGACGATGCCCTGGAAACCTTGCTCATGCGCTGGATGCGCGGCACGGACTTGGGCGGCCTGGCGAGTTTGGCGCGTGAACGCAGTCTTGCGCGAGACGCGAGCCTGCGGGTCGTGCGCCCGCTCCTATTCCAGCGCCGCGAAGAGGTGCGCCAATGGCTCCAATCCTGGAACGAGCCGTGGTGTGAGGACTCCTCCAACTCGGATACGCGCTTTGCGCGCAACCGCGTGCGCCACGTCGTGCTGCCTCATTTGACCGAGCAGTTTGGAAGCGGTGCGCTCGCCAACTTGAAAGCCTTCGCACGCGCGGTGGAGTCTTTGGAAAGCAATTGGGCGCGCGCGACCGAGCCGATCGCGTGGAGCCCCCCTGCCACGTCGCTGTGCGCGCGCTCTGTCAGCAATGCGCACCTGGGTGGGCGCCTGCCACGCGCTGCCGTGGCGCGCCTGCCCAAGGCACTGCGGCGCCGCAG
Organism: Planctomycetota bacterium; assembly: GCA_021730845.1. GTDB lineage: Bacteria > Planctomycetota > UBA1135 > UBA1135 > JAKFYL01. Next base: position 8,395 of record JAKFYL010000069.1, read on the forward strand.
CCTGTGGCGCTTGGTTCTGGAAGGCGTGGGTTGTGCACCGCGGCGCGCGCTGCTGGACCAAATCGACGCGGATCTGGCCCATGGTCGCTGCGCCAGGCACGCCCTGCCGCGCGGCTGGGACTTGCATTTGCGCTCCAAGGAACTGGTGCTCGTCCCTCCAAAGGAGGTCCTGGCATCAGCCGGCCCCGGCGCCTGGCGCAGCCGGCGCGAAGTGCAGCTGAGTTTCGAATTCGAGCGCTCGGCCACAGTCGCTAGCGCCGCCGAAGATCTGGGGATCAGCTTGAGCGTTCCCGGCCGAGTGAACTTGGGGCCCGGGCGCACGCTGCTGGCGACCAAGGTTCCCGCCGAACCGGGCCGGCCGATCGAGCGCAACCCGGCGTGCGTCGAACTCGACTGGCGCGCCTGCTCCGCGCCGCTGCGCGTGCGCCAGCCACTCCCAGGGGATCGAGTGCGCTTGCTGGGCGCCAGCGGCTCGCGTCCTTTGGCGCGCGCTCTGGCCGACATGGGAATTCCACGCGCGGAGCGCGGTCAGATCTTGCTCGTGCTTTCGGGCGAGCAGATCGTATGGATCGTGGGGCTTCGCCCCAGCGAACACGCACGCATCCGGCCCACCACGCTCGCGCGCCTGCGCCTGGAACTGAGCCGCGAGCCGGACGCATCCGTGAATCCCGTGGAGCAGTCCAACTGGATCTGACGAGCGCCGACGGACCCAAGGAAGGCGCGCCGGCCTTGGACTCGCTGCTAGCCACACGCTTGGCGGCCTTGCGCGAACGCATGCGGCGCGTGCTGCTGCGCGCTGGACGCACCGAGGCCGGTTTGCGCCTTGTGGCAGTCACCAAGTACTACTCGGCCGAAGTGGCCCTGGCCGCCACGCGCGCCGGCCTCTTGGATCTTGGTGAAAGTCGCGCCCAAGAACTCATGCCCAAAGCCGCGCGGCTCTCGGCCCAGGGCGCCCGTCCCAACTGGCATTTCTTGGGCCACTTGCAGCGCAACAAAGTGCGCCAAGTGCTGCAGGTTGCAACTTGGATTCACTCCGTCGATTCGCTGCGTCTCCTGGAAGCGCTGGATCGGGAAGCCACGGCTCTGCGTGTGCGCCCGCGCATCCTGCTGGAACTGCAGAGTCCCTCGCCCCTGGGATCGGAGCGCACGGGGTTCTTGCCCAGTGAGCTCACTGCGGCCGTTGCCCAAGCGGCGGCGTGCAAGTCCCTCATACTCGCGGGATTGATGAGCATGGCCCCAGCGCCAATCGCCAGTGCGGGAGAGGTGCGCTCCGGGTCCGCGCCGACACCTGCTGCGCTCTCCGGCGACCAGCCCGTACGCGACACCGCAAACAGCCAGGCAGTGGCAACGGCCTGGTTCCAGAACCTGGCCCAATGGCGCGAGCGCCTACCCAGTTCTGCCTTCGAAGGCGGAAAAGCGCTACTCTCGATGGGCATGTCTTCCGATTTCGAAGCCGCCATCGGCTGCGGCGCCGACATCCTGCGCATCGGCTCGCTGTTGTTCGAGGGCCTTGAGGCCGATCAGGACCAAGGGAGCAAGCTTCCGTGAGCGGGGCAGAGCCCGCGACCAGCAAACCGAAGTACGCCAAGCCCCTGTGGCTGGCGCAGGTCGGATCCACGCGCGCGCCGGTCGAGCTTCCGCGCGCGGGTGTGCTGACGCTTGGCGCCGACGCAAACCAAGCGGATCTGGCCGTCGAAGGTGCGGACGTGGCGCCGGTGCACTGCGCCATTGGCCGAATCAAGGGCGCGGAAGGTTGGGCGCTCAAGGATCTGGGGTCGAGCGCGGGCACGCGCGTCAACGGGCACAGCGTGCGCAGCGTGCCGCTCAAGGCCGGCGACGCGATCCAATTGGGCGCGGCGCGCCTGGTGATCCTGGATTCGCCGTCGCAAGCGCCGTTGCAACCGCCGTCGCCGTCGCCGGCACCAGCGCCAGCGCCAGCGCCGTCCAAGGACAACGCTGCGCGCGCCACCGGCGACCTGGCAGTGACACAAAACCTGCCTGCGCTCAAGGGCTACACGATCTTGAAACCGCTGGGCCGCGGCGGCATGGGCAGCGTGTTCTTGGCCAAGCAAGAGAGCCTGAACCGCAAAATCGCGCTCAAGATCCTGGCCGACCACCTGACCAAGGACTCCGACTTCGTGCGTCGCTTTCAGGCCGAAGCACGCGCAGCGGCCCAGCTCAACCACCCCAACGTGGTCACCGTGTTCGATGTGTGGTCCGAGGGCGGTCGGCATCTGCTTTCCATGGAGTTCATGGAACGCGGCAATCTGGAAAACCGCGTCGCCAAGAACGGTCCGTTGCCCTGGCGCGAGGTGTTGCAAGTGGTGCTGGATGCAGCCAAGGGCCTGGAATACGCCGAAGTGCGCGGCATCGTGCATCGCGACATCAAGCCCGCCAACTTGATGCAGGACGAAATCGGGATCACCAAAATTGCGGACTTGGGTCTGGCCACGCAAATCGAAGCTGAAGCGACGGAAAGCGAGAACAAGAAGATTTTCGGCACGCCGCATTTCATATCGCCCGAGCAAGCACGCGGCGAAAAAGTCGATTCGCGCTCCGATTTGTACTCGCTTGGTTGCACCGCCTACCGACTGCTGTCGGCCCACACGCCCTTCGAGGGCGCGACCACGCGCGAGATCTTGCGCGGACACCTCAAGGACCAACCAAGGCCCCTGGCCCAGCGCGTGTTGGGCCTGCCGCCGGACGTGGCCGCACTGGTGGAGCGGCTGATGCAGAAAGATCCGGCGCAGCGCTTCCAGAGCGCCGCGGCCCTGCGGACTCAAATCGAACGCTTGCAGGCCGGAGGCGGGCCCGCACCCAAGCGCCCGCTGTTGCTGCCCGTGCTGCTGGGGATGGCCGCGCTGGCGTTGGGCTTCTGGCTGTGGAAGACCGGATGGCTTTCCCCGGGCGCTCCGATCAACGTGGGGGACGTGGGGGACGTGAGAAATCCGCCCGGCATTCGCGCTGCGGGCGGTTCGCGACCCGCTGACCCCGGTGCAGCCCCGGCGGATCCACAGGGCACCCAGACACCTGCCGACTCGGATCCTGCGCAGCCCGCGAATCCGGTCGTGCAAACGCCGATGGACGCTGAACCGGCGCTGGCAAACGGCGGCCTTGTGGATGACGATTCGACGCTGCGCGCCTTGGAACAAGAGGCCGAACAGGCCCACGCCAAGTTGTCCAGCTTGCTCACCAAGGAAGAGCGCCGCCAAGCTCTGGCATCCTTGGTCGAACGCTACAGGTCCACCAATCGCGCGCGCGGATTCGAACAGGAAATCGCGGCTCTCGAGCGTGAAATCGCTGCCGCGGCTGCGCCCCAAGCCGGCCTGCCGAGTCAGCTTCCGGTCGATCCCAACCTCGAACGCTGGCGCGCTCTGGGGCAAGACGAACGGGCGCCCTCGACCGCAGGCCGCCCGAGCGTGCGCGAGCTGCTGGCGCAAGTCGAGAGCGAGGCGACCGCGTTGCTGCAAGATGCGGACGCGGCGACATCGGCCGCTGTCTCTAGCGCCAAGCACAGCGCCCAATTGGAAATCGCCCAAGGCGCATGCGAGCGCGCCAGCAAGCTGCTCCAAGATCTCGAGCGGATGTTCGCCACGGGCGAATTCGATGCCGCCGAGAAGCTCTTGGATCAGCAGTTGTCCAAGCTCGCGCCCGGCGATGCGCCGGCCGAGTTGCCGCAGCCGGTGGCAGACGTCTTGGCGAGCTGCGATCGCGTCGCAAAGGATTTGGAAGAGAAACGCGGCTCATTGCCCGAACGACGCGAACGCTTCCTGCTGGAACGCTCGCGACAAGGAGCGCAAAGAGCTGCACTCGCCATGTCCGGCCCGCGAGGCGTCGAAGACTGTTTGGCGCGCTTGGATTGGACAGGACTGGGCGCTTGCGTGAACCAGATCGATGTCGGCGGTTTGCCGCCCCACACGTTGGCGCTCCTGGAAGAGCTGCGCCAGCACACGCTGCATGGCCCGAAAGCGCTGGCACTCTTGACTGCCGAATACCAGGCCGGGAATTGGCGACGACGTACTCTGACCGACCCTCGCGAACGCTCCACGGCCATGCGCGAAGCCGTTGCCGTCAGCCTCGAAGGTTTGACCCTGAGAACCGACACTGGCACCGAGGCTCTGCCCTGGTCCGCGTTTGGTTCCAGCCCCAGGGACTTGCACAACCTGTTCAAGGGTCGGCTGCAACGCGAGTGGACCTTGGAGGAGCGCTCTGGAGTCGCGCACTTGTTGTGGACTTCTTCCATCTCCCGACTCGTGGCCGACACGCGAGCGCGCGTGGGCGAAAATCGGCGCGGCAAGCTGGACGAAGCCAAGCGCGCGGAATTGCTCGAAGGTTTCGCCCTAGCGCGCGAGTGGGCCGATGGCGCGCAGCTCGAACGCATCCGCGTCGAGGAGTCCGCGAGCGCGTTGTGGCTCGACGCGGTCACGGCCCTGACCGGCGAACAGTGGGCGCTCGCCGCAGCGCATTTGGAGGCGCTGCTTGGCGATCACGCCCGGTCGCTGCTCGTTCACTTGCTCTCCAACGGCAACCAGATCGACTTGGGGCGATCGAAGGCTCCCACACAAGCGCGTTAGCCAGCAGCGGAACCCAGCCGTGCAGCCCACTCCCGACGAATACGCCAAGCTGAACATCCAGTCCGTCGAACAAGGCTGTGCCAGTGTGATCGGCCTAAGGGCACAACCAGGCGCCAAAACCAGCGCCGTGGCCGGGGTTTGGAACGGTCTGCTCAAGATTTGCGTGCGCGCGGCCGCCAGAGATGGCGCAGCCAACGAGGAACTGCTGGCTGTGCTGGCCCGGACCCTTGGGCAGCCGGCGTCCCGATTGATCCTGTTGACCGGCGCAAGATCCCGACAAAAGCGCGTGCGCTTGCCGTTGTCGCCGCAGGAATTGCGCGCACGCTTGGAGCGCGCCCGCGTGCCTGATAAGAGCTAGTCCCGCCATGAACACTTCGAATTTGGACCAAGCCGTCTTGGCCGCCGCCGCAAACCTCGCCAAGCATGGCGTTCCCGCGCCTGATGTCCTGTGCTGGATGGCGAGCGGCGTGGGTTTGATGCCCTCCCAACTGGAACAGGCTGGAAAGTTGCCATGGACGCGCACCGAGGGGGTGCCCGCTTCCTGGAGTCAAACCGTCCTCTACTTTGGGCGCGTAGGTCAGCTGTGCGTGTGGCTGCTCGAACCGCCGCGCGATATGTCGCCGGGAGAACCTGCTTGGGCAAGCGCTTTCCCGGTCTGGCTTGCAGCGGCCAGCAAGGCCAGCGTGCTGCTCATCGTCGGCGCCGGGACCGCACTGGGAGACTTGCAACCTGGAACCCTGGCACTCGCCAGCGACCACATCAATTTGAGCGGCAGCTCGCCGCTCACAGGCCTGGGAGAGAGTCGTTTGGGACCTCTGTTTCCCGATCAATCGCGCACCCACGACGCGCATCTGCGGCGCGCGGCGCAAAGCGCAGCCGCGCGGCAAGGCTTGGATACCGCCGAAGTCATTTTGGCCCTGAGCGCCGGCCCGGCCCTGGAAACCCCCGCCGAGCAGCGCTGGTTCCAGCTAGCCGGTGCCGCTGTTTCAACCAGCGATGCAACAGCCGCCGTGCTCGCCGCGGCCCACGCCGGACTCGCCACGCTGACCGTCACTGCCGTGTGCGCCAAAGCCGGCGAATCAACCGACATCGCCAAATGGGCCGCGCTAGCCCAGGAATTCGCCCCCGCCTTGGAAGATTTCACAATCGCCTGGTGCCGCGAAGTGGGTCCAATGTGGACCGAGTTGCTCGCGGCCGAACACGAAGCCTAAGCATGGCAACCGGGCGCAAAACACCCCTAGCTCTTGGAGTCCTCGTCTCCGGCGGCGGACGATCGCTGGA
>JAKFYL010000385.1 GCA_021730845.1 Planctomycetota bacterium
GTCCAGCGCCGCGCGGCAACCGGCCCAGCGACCAAGGGGTGCTACCGCGCTTTGCGCAGGAGCCCACGGTGTTGAAGGATCTCGCGCGGATGAACCAGGTGGCGCTGCACGATTTCGACAACGACGGCCTGCTGGACATCATGGCCTTTGGCCCGGCCGGCTGCGCTTTCGCCTTGCAGGGCGTGGGAGACGTTTGGGAGATCGTGCGCGTGACGCAAACCGCCTGCGAAGCGGCCTTGGCCTTCGATCTGGGCGACGACGACGATCTGGACGTCCTGGTCTTTGAACGGAATGCAGCCGCGCCGTACCTCTTCGTGGGCAGCAAAGGCGAAGGCGAGCAGGCCGGCCCGATTCGTTGGGCCCGGTCCGACAAAGTGATTCCCTGGAGCGGCGGGCCGCCAGCGGATTGGCTGGCCGTGGACTACGACCACGAAGGCGACTTGGATCTATTCGCCGTGGGCGCGTTCGGTCGGCGATTGCTGCGCAATGACGGTGTCAGGTCGAGTTCCAAGGAAGGCATTTTCGTCGACGTGACGAAGGAAGCCGGACTGACAAGCGAAATTGCATGCACGTGGTGCGAAAGCGAGGACTTCGACACGGACCAGGACGTCGATCTGTTGGCCGGCAACGCGCAGACAGTCACCTTGGCGAGCAATTTGCGCGGGGGCCGTTTCGAAGACCGCAGCGCCTGGTGCCAAGCGCTCGCGCCGCAGACGACTCGGCCGCTGCTGGCCGACCTCGACGGCGACGCGCGGCCGGACGTGTGGGCCGGCGGCCGCTTCCATCGTGGTCAGCCGTCGGGCACGCTCGCCGAAGGACGAGCGCCGAACGCAGGCTGCGCGCAAGCGATCGCTGCTTGGCAAGGCGTCCGCCCGCAGACCGTGGACGTGGATCTGGACGGCAGCTTGGACGTGATCGGCCAGGGCGGCGGCTGCCTCTCCATAGGCTTGGAGTCGGAGCGCGCGTTCGCACTGGAGAGTGTTCTAGCCGGCGCGCGCTTTGGCGACTTGGATGCCATGGCCGATGGCAAGCTGGCTCTGGACATGGTGGTAGCCACACAGGAGGGAGTGAAGATTTGGCGCGGGGATCAGGCCGGAACGACCGCGCTGCTCCTGGGTTTTCGCGGCACCAAGGACAACCGGCGCGGCATCGGCGCCACGGTGGAAGTACGCGCCGGCAAGGTCTACCGGAGGGTCTATTGGCGCGGCGAGCAGGAATTGGTCGGCCTGGGCAAGGAAAAGCAAGTCGACTACGTGTGGGTCACTTGGCCCAACGGCGTGCAACACCAAGACACCTCGCGCGAGCCGGGTGATCGTTCGCGCACCAAAGACGGTCAGGGAATGATCCAGCCGTCGGGACTGGTCGGGTCCTGCCCGTTCTTGTACACCTGGAACGGCACGCGCTACGAATTCATCAGCGATGTCTTGGGCATCACGCCCCTGGGTTTGCCCATGGCGCCGGGGATGCTGGTGCCGCCCGACCACGACGAGTACGTGCTCGTGCGCGGCAGCCAGCTCGCGCCCAAGGACGGCTTGCTGGAGCTGCAAATCACCGAGGAACTGCGCGAGGTGACCTACCTGGATCGCGTGCGCTTGGAGGTCGTCGACCATCCCAAGGGGGTGCGCGTCTTGCCCGACGAGCGTTTCACCTTTCCGCCGTTTCCTAGGGCCCACACTCATACTCTTTCTGAGCGTCTCGCGCCCAGTTCGGTCGTGGATCAAAACGGACGAGACTGGAGCGTGGAGCTTGCGCGACAAGACAGCACTCACGCGGTTCCGTTCGAACCTGCGCCGACGCAGTTCCTGGGCTTGGCGACAGCGCACAGCTTGGTGCTTGCCTTCGACCCGGCGCGGGTCGCCAAGGCGACCAAGCTACGACTGGTGCTGACCGGCTGGTTCTTTTGGACCGACGCCAGCGTGAACATGGCCAGCGCGCGCGATCCGGAATGGAAGTTCGTCCCGCCTTTGTTGTTCGCGCCCGATGCGGGCAGCTCCAAGGATCAGGACAGGGCATCCAGTGCCGCCGCTGCAGGCATGGATACCGTCCCGGGCTGGAGACAGGTGGGAGGACCGATTGGTTTTCCGGCCGGCAAGACCAAGAGCATGGTCATCGACGTGAGCCAAGTCCTGGATCGCCAAGACCCTCGCCTGCGCCTGTTTTCCACGCTGCGCCTGTACTGGGACGAGATCGCGCTGTACGTGGACGACGACGACGCGCCGCTGGTTGTCACCAAGCTCGAGCCGACAAGCGCGAATCTCTGGGAGCGCGGTTGGAGCCAACCGCACGTCAGCATGGCTGCCGACCAACCGGAATTGTTCGACTGGGGCCGGCTGACCCCATTCCCGCGCTGGAACCAGCACCCCGGTCGGTACACGCGCCTTGGCGAAGTCTTGCCCTTGCTGGGCGCGATCGACGATCAGTTCGTGATCATGGGCTCGGGCGACAGCCTGTGCGTGAAGTTCGATGCCAGTTTGCTGCCGCCGCTCGCCGAGGGATGGGAGCGGGACTATTTGGTGTTCCTCGATGGTTGGGCCAAGGACAAAGACCCCAATACGCACCAGGCGCAATACGTGACGCCGCTGCCGTTCCACGGCATGTCGGCGTATCCGTATGCGGACACCGAGAGTTACCCAAGCACGCCCGAGCACGAGCGCTACCGGCGCGAGTGGCTCACGCGTCCGGCGCGACGGCCGATCGGACTGCGCGGCCCACCGAAGCCCATCGTCGCCGGTGCCAACTAGCGGCGAGCAGGGGCGCGCACCACGGCCAGCGCCGGCGAATGCGTCCTAAGTCAGCCCTTCCAGAGCAGCGATGCGGGCCCGAAAATCGGCGGCCATGGGCGTCTTCTTGCCTGTACGTGGATCGACGCACACCAGCAGCGCCTCGCACTCGCACCAAGTCGACCCACCCGCCGCGGCGCGCACTCGGTAAACTTGCTGGAACGAAGTGTGGCCCAACTGAAGCGTGGCCATTTCGACTTCCACTTCCTCCCCACCGCGGCCCGGCGCGATGAAACGTACATTGGCCTGGGCAAGCAGGAAAGCGAACTGATTGGAAGCCAGGAGCCCTAGCTTCGAAAAGTAGGCGTGACGGGCCTCCTCGCACAGCGTCAGGTACACCGCGTTGTTCAGCACGCGTTGGTTGTCTTCATCCGACCAGCGCGTTCTTAGACGCACGCGAAAGCGCAAACGATCCGGACTCGGTACTTGGGGTTGGTGCATGGCGGGCATTTTTGGCTACGAAACGGCTCAAGGCCGGGGACGCTGGTGCAACGCGGCGGGACGCTTGACCACCAGCCACACGCCGACCAACGTAAGGGCACCAGCCAGGGCGGTATGGCCAACCAAAGTCTCGCCCAGCAGCACGACCCCTGCCAAGACCACGATGGCCGGTTGGAAGAAGATGAAGCTGGCGGTGGTGGACGCGGGAACCTTCGACAGGGCGTAGGCGTTGAGCAGGTAGGACAAGACAGTCGCTCCCAGGACCGAGTAGACCAAGCCGTAGATGGCACGGCTAGAGGCCCCGGCCGGCAGCAGGTCCTCCCCCCACGCAAATATCGGCACACAAGGAATCGAAAGCAGGAACACCCAGGCAACCACCACCAGCGCCGGATAGCGCGCAAACAGCGGTCGCACGAGCACCAGGTACAATGCGTAGGAGAGCGTATTCAAGAAGAACAGGGTTATGCCTAGTCCGTGCGAGCTAGGCGCGGTGAGTGTGCCGGTCGCTGCGCCCTGGCGCGAAAACGCCAGCAATACAGCGCCGCAGGCGGCCAGCGCGATACCAAGCCCCCGCACCCAATCGAATCGCTCCTGCCCCAGGCAAGCGGCGAGCACGAAGGTGTACACCGGAATCAACGGCAAGGTCAGGCCGGCGTAGATCGAGGTCGAGAGCTCCAGGCCCTTGAGGAACAGCAGAATGTTCACGACCACACCCAGCAGGGAGCACAGCGCTAGCCGAGGCCAATCTTCGCGCCTGGGAATGGCACGCTGGCCATGCAATGCGAAGGCCACCGCCGCCAAGATTCCGCCGCCGGCTAGCATGCGCCAGGCTCCCAGAGCCCAAGGCGTGAAACCGTCGTACGCGTACTTGCCGAACAGGGGAAACAAGCCGAACAGGAGTTGCACGGCCACGAGCGCGGCAATGCCGCTGGCCCTACCCGGGGATGCAGCGCCGTGGCCCAAGCTCGCGCCCTGATCTGCGGCCACATTCGGCGGCGAATTCATGCGGCGCACACTAGCGTAAGGCGCTTGCCAGGTGCGAGGATTCTTCGAACATGTCTAGCGAGCCCAGAATATGGCAGCTGCATTCCAGCGAGCCTGGTCCCGAACTCCTGGTGTGCAAGGCGCGCTTTGATTGGCTCACCAATCCGCGCAACGGTGCACTGCTCAAACGCACAGTGCTTTCCACGCCCCAGTGGGTCAATGTGGTGGCCATCACCAAAGCCCAGGAGTTGGTGCTGGTCCGCCAGTACCGCTTTGGGACCAGGCGCGTCACCACCGAGATCCCCGGAGGCGTTGTGGATCCAGGCGAGGATCACCGCGCAGCCGCCGAGCGCGAGTTGCGCGAGGAGTGTGGCTACGAGGCTGAGCACTGGAGCTACCTGGGCGCGGTCGAACCCAATCCGGCATTCCACGACAACCTGTGCCATCACTGGTTGGCAACGGGAGCGCACGCAGTCGGTGCGCAGGACTTGGACCCTGGTGAGGACATCCAGGTGCTCTGCTTGCCACTGGACGAGGTGCTACGCCAAGTACGCCAGGGAGAAATCCGTCACGCGCTGGTGATCACTGCCTTGTCTCGCATTGCGGATCTGCGCGACCCAAGGGCCGGTTCCCCACGCCAAGCCCTCTAGCCCGTTGAAAAAGTACCCTGCTACGGCTTCGCGCGCTTCACCGTGGCGTCGTCACGCTTGTCGGGCCGTGCTCAGCGGCCGGTAAGCCTCGGTCCGCCGCAGGCGGATCGCACAGACCCCATTGGGTCTGTGCGAAGTGGATCCAAGGCCGCTTCCGCCGCCCCTGTGTCGCGTTCCTAGCCACGACGAAGAGCGCTTTGCCTCGCGACGGGACTTTTTCAACGCGCTGCTAGTGGGGTGATTCAGTAGTTCGCAACATATGTCGAGCCCCGCAGCCGCGTCAGCTAGGCGCGCCGACGACGCGTATTCGCTGCAATACTCGGAGGAGGCGCAACGACGCTGGCGCGTGCGAGGGGCCGAAATGTGTTGCGAACTTCTGAATCAACCCACTAGGCCAGCGGCAGCGCCGGCGCGCTGTAAATTTCGGCGCCGCCAGCAACGAACTCGCGCGCTTTGTCGCGCAGTCCCTGTTCCCGCGCCTCCTTGGCGGCCATCTCGCGCACGTCCTCAGTGATGCGCATGGAACAAAACTGCGGCCCGCACATGGAACAAAAGTGGGCCGTCTTGGCACCTTCGGCCGGCAATGTCTGGTCGTGCATCGAGCGCGCCGTTTCGGGATCCAAGGACAACTCGAATTGATCCTCCCAGCGAAACTCGAAACGCGCCTTGGACAAATGGTCGTCGCGCTGGCGCGCGCGCGCATGACCCTTGGCCAGGTCCGCGGCGTGGGCCGCGATCTTGTAGGCGATCACGCCGGCTTTCACGTCCTCGCGGTTGGGCAGCCCCAGATGTTCCTTGGGAGTCACGTAGCACAACATGGCGGTTCCGTGCCAACCGATCAGCGCGGCTCCGATAGCCGAAGTGATGTGGTCGTAGCCGGGCGCGATGTCCGTAGTCAAAGGGCCCAAGGTGTAGAACGGCGCCTCGTGGCACACGCGCATCTGGCGCTCGACGTTTTCGCGCACTTGGTGCAGCGGCACGTGGCCGGGCCCTTCGATCATGACTTGCACGTCGTGCTTCCACGCGACTTGGGTCAACTCGCCCAGCGTGTCCAATTCGGCGAATTGGGCTGCGTCGTTGGCGTCGGCGATCGACCCCGGCCGCAATCCGTCGCCCAAGGAGAAGGAAACGTCGTAACGCGCCATCAGCTCGCAAATGCGCTCGAAGTGCGTGTACAAGAAGTTCTCGCGGTGGTGCGACAAACACCACTTGGCCATGATCGAGCCACCACGCGACACGATGCCGGTCAAGCGTTTGGCGGTCAGAGGAATGTGCGCCAGACGAACTCCGGCGTGGATGGTGAAGTAGTCCACCCCCTGCAGTGCCTGTTCTTCCAACGTTTCGAGGAACACGTCGATGTCCAAGTCCTCGATCTTGCCCTTGACCTTTTCCAGCGCTTGGTAGATGGGCACGGTACCAATGGGCACCGGGGAATTGCGCAGGATCGCTTCGCGGGTTTGGTGGATGTCGCGACCCGTGGACAAGTCCATGACCGTGTCCGCGCCCCAGCGCAGGGACCAGCGCAGCTTTTCGACCTCTTCGTCGATCGACGACACGACTGCGCTGTTGCCGATGTTGGCGTTGATCTTGACCAGAAAATCGCGGCCGATGAGCATGGGTTCCAGCTCGGGATGGCGCACGTTGGCAGGCAAGATCGCTCGCCCGCAGGCGATCTGCTCGCGCACGAATTGCGGCGACATGCCCTCGCGCGCCGCGGCAAAAGCCATCTCGGGAGTGACGATGCCTGCGCGAGCGAAGTGCATCTGCGTCACCTTGGCCCCTGGTCCCACCGCACGGTCTTGGACCCAGGCCGCGCGCAACTTGGGCAGCCCGGCTGCGCCAGTTCCGCCTTGGGGTGCCGGACCCGCCGTGTCGTATAGGTCGCAGCTCTCGCCGTTGGTCAAGTGCACGCGCCTACACGGAACCTCCAGCACATGGCCTCCGGCGATGACCTTGGTGTGCACGCGTTCGCTGGCCGCGCCGCCCCTAATAGGACGAGTGCCCGAAGGCGTTTGTGGATGCTTCTCTTGCAATTGGTTGTTCACTTTGCTCGCGGGCACGGTAGCGCTCCGATGGGCGGGTACATCGAACCGGGTGCGCTAGGCCGCAAGGCCTGCTCAATCCTCGTAGCTCCGGTCGTCGTCGCCATCCTCGTCCTCGTCATCCTCGTCGTCCTCGTCGAAGTCATCGTCCTCATCTTCGTCATCTTCCAAGTCGTCGTCATCGTCGAACAAGTCCTCGTCGTCCAAGTCGTAGTCCCCCGTGATTTGGGGGGCGTCGACCGAAACCTCTGGGAAAAGGCCGCTCGCGTCCGCGACCGGCAGTTGGTCCAGCAGCTGCATGGCAGGTAGCATCGCGATCACCTCAAACAGGGCAGGTTGGCATCATACGCCTAAGGATTCCGCAGTACCTTGGGAACCACCGCGCGGCACGCGGGGGGTGGCGACAAGCCGCCTCCAAGGCTGCGCGATCCACGAGTATTTCTAGCCCAGGGGAGGCCTGGTCAAGGAAAAATCGCTGCGCGCTTCCGCGCGCCGCAGCGGTCCAACTCGAACCGAACACGCGGACGAGGGCAGGCCCTGCACTTGGAGCATGCGGACTGGGTTTGGTAGCGGTGGAGGGACTTGAACCCCCGACATGCGGCTTATGAAGCCGCCGCTCTAACCACTGAGCTACACCGCCGACTGTTGACCGAATGACGTCCCCCGAGGTCTGGCGCGCGCGCCGCTCGCGGGGCGAAGAGTCTAGCCACGGAACGGGCGCCAGGAAACGTCGCCTCCCAAGCCTGGCTCTTGAACCCAGAAAACCCATAAACCAGGCCCGAACAAGGGCTTGTGCGAAAAAATCGGATGGACGACCGCGTTTTCTTGGCGTACCCGCGGTGCTTTTGGCGTTGCTCACTAGCGAGAGAGGAACCTCGGAGCGACGCGGCTCGCGCCCAGGTGCATCCAGAGGGAGAGGAAGGTCGGGGGGCCTAGAAGGCTAGACCCTCCGACCTTTTGCCAGCAGGTCGGAACTGCCGCACGGAGCATGCAGGGCAGTATCGCGGCGCGGCCCTGACTAGGTCCGGCTTGGCGCCACCGCCACGCCGCCAACCGAATGGTAGGTCAACTGGCGCGCGTGGATCTGGCCCGAGTGTGGATCGAAGATACGCGCGACCTGGATGGGCTTGGAGTACAGATGCAGTGTGACCGCGCGGAACTCGTCTAGGGGGCGGATATCGTGCAGGCCGATGTCATCCGTCACGAAGGCCACTCCACCCTCCGAGAAACGCTTGGTGCGCGTAGGTCGCGGACGAGGTTTGCTGCCGGCCTTGGGAAACTCATACAAGGTCTCCTCCACCGCGCCCTCGAGCACGCCCATCCAGCAGCGCTGACCCTGGTGGTCGTGAATCGGACTCATGTGGCCTGGCTGCCAGCACAGTACGAGAAGCTCGAACAGCTCGTTCTTCATGACCAGGTTGCGCGTGTAGCAAGCCGGATCGAACAGGTAGTACTTGGACCAGCCAGCGAAAGCGGTTGTGGCGCGTTCCAGGCAGCGCGCGACACGCCCTTCTCCTCCCGCCTGGTCCACGGCGGTCGCTAGCTGTGCGGCGAATTCCTGGAACTCCGGGGGCGCGGTTTGCATGCAGCTGGATTCTGGCGTCGAGAGACAGGTCCCATGGTACGCGCGGCGGGCGGTGCGCGGGGGGCAAACTCCGGTCACTTCCCAGACCCAAGACCGGGGTCGGGAAGCGGGACACTCCGGTCCGCGGGTACCTTCCAGACGTCAGGAGGGCACATGACGGGAGGGCCATGTACCTAGTTTTTTCTAGTTTGGTATTGCCTTTCCGGGGACCTGGCTTAGTCTTGTGTTGTGGGCGGTTCGCCGTCCCACAGAAGAGATCAATTCGAGAGGTGCTCGCACTAATGCGAGCGGTGTGGGCACCCGGGAAGCTCGATGCGATTTCTCTCTCTCCCTCGGGCCAGTGGTCGGCAAGGACCACTGGCCCCCTTGCTTGGCACTAGCTTCGCCCTTGCGTGGACTTCGTTTGGCCCTCGCCTGGGATGATTGAGCAGCCGACGCAGGCAGCGTGGAAAGCGCCCTTGACGGAATGCCAGCAAGTGCCTGGAAGGCGTACCACGCTAGGCGCATGCGCTGCAACAAGCGGCGGCTCGATCCCACGCGGATCCTATCGGCTCGGCTTGCGCGTCAGTCGAGCATGCCTTTGGGGGCGGCGCGTACCTTGGCGCGCGCAAGGCAACTGCGCCTTTGCGTCCGCGCGCCCCTAGGGCGTGACGATCCAAGCGTGCTGCAAGGGATCGGTTTCCAGCAATACCAGAGTTTGCGTAGGCGCATCGTAGGTGTAGTTCACCCCCAACACCATCGGCAGCGTGTCACGCGTAACCGCCGTGGGCAGGCTTGGCCACTTCACGACCGCCACTTCGTCCGCGAGCCCATCCGCTGCAGCCAAATCCAATTGCAGGTTCGACGTCGAGACCAGCGGCGCCACGGTCATGTCGATCGTGACGCGTTTCAGGTTCTTGGTCGAGAGCAGGGTCAGCTTGTTGAAGGCGCTCTGAAGGGTCCAGTCGAAACGCGTGAAGCTGCCGGCAACGTCCTGCTGCACATCGAAGTAGAAATACTTGCCGTTCGCGTCCGCAAGGGTGCTGGCTGACGTCGGCAAGTTCAAAGTGAACTGGCCCACGAAATCGCAGGCCTGCTTCATGTTCAAGGTGGACCAGTTGTGCACCGTACCTGGAACGACTTGGTAGTCGTAGGTTGGACCAACTTGGCGCCCAAGGCTCAGGAAGTGCGAGTGCAACACGTCGTTTTGAGTCGTTAGGTAGGCGATCGGCTCGCCGGCGGCGCGCACGCTGCGCGTGGGAACGTGCAGGATATTGCGGGCCAGGTCCTGGTCTTGTTCGACGGCCAAAGTGGTGGCATCGAAATTCACGACCGAGGAGCGTGCCATTTCGAACGGCAACGCGCTGCCTTGGGTGCTGTTGCCGAACCAGAAATCGAACACGGACTGGACGAACGTGTAGTCCGGCGGCGGAAGCGATTCGTTCAGGAGCGTGTTCTTGAGCGCAACCCCGCCCGTGTGGTTGACCAGCGCCGCAAACATCGGGCGCTGGGGATCGAGGTGCCGGGCGGCGTAGTTCAAAGCCCAGCCGCCGCCCATCGAAAAACCGATGCCGTAGATGCGCGAGGTGTCGATGTCGCTGAAATTGGCGAGCATGAAATCGAGCACGGCCTGGGTGTTGACCTGCGCGACCGTGCTGGAGAAGTTCACTTGCGAACCTCCAAGCGGAGCGCACAGGTACCAGTTGCGGTTCTTGGCCTCGAACAACATCGTGGTGTTGTAGGGCACGTCGCCCGCCGAAAACCCGTATCCGTGGAATCCGACCAGCAAAGGCTGCGGACCGGGCACTTGAGCCGGAACGAATACCGCGAACACTTCCGTGAACCCCGAAGCCGGAAGAATCGTAACGGCGTAGAAGAGCACCTTTTGGCCGCCAAGCTGGGCGGTTTGGGCCGCGACGGAAACCACGTTCACCGAACTGGACCCAGGTGACGGGCGCGCGCTGGATATGGGCGCCAGACCGAGATCGCGGTCGCGTTCCGCCCAGGGCGCGTGTTCCCGCAAGTTGCGCCCGTAGGGATTGGCGCTTTGCTCGCTGGCCAATTGTTCAAAGGGCGTCTTTGGGGCTTTGGCTGTGCCTGACGCCGAAGGCTTGGAAGTTGGCTGCACGACCTTGGGTGCGCGCCCCAAGTCTTGCACGGCCGCCGAGGCGAGCGGCCCAGGCAACGGCGACTTGGGCACATTCGTGCCGGGTGCCCCATGGCCCAAGGCCCCAATGAGCAGCAAAGAGAGTGCGTTGATCATGGGAGATGCGTTCGGCGACGAAACAATGGGTGAATTGCCACCTGAAGGCCCGACCGCAGTGCCAAAGGGCCTGGGCCAGGATCAGCCGGAAACAGTACCCCAGGCGAAGGCCAGGAGGCGCCCCAAAGCAGAATCCTAGATGGTTCCCCGCCGGCCGCAATGCCAGCGGGCAGCAAACCCCAGAAATTCGTGCCGTCTGCCACCGCTTTGACTCCCCGCGGGCCTCCCACGGGCCCTAGCGGCTACTCGCGTGGGCCCCCGCACCGCCCCCCCCTAGAAAGTCGCCCTGCGGGTTGGTCGGCGGTCCTTGGTCGCCCGGAAGCGAACAAGAGCCGCTCCTGGTCGAGGCCCCTTGGCCATGTCGCGCCCATCAGGACCTTGCCGGGCGAACCGCGCGCGCCAAGAAAAAGCAGCGCGCTGCTTGCGAGCGTAGCTAAGAGCACGTCCTAAAACTCTCCCTGGCTTCGGCGCGGCTTTAGGCCGTGCAGCGCTGCGTTGAGCCTCCTCCGAGTATTGCTTGGCGAATACGCGTCGTCGGCTCTCCTTGCGCTGCGCGGCCTAAAGCGGCCTCGGGCCGACGGGAGAGTCTTAGGACGTGCTCTAAGGCCCCCAAGCGTCCTGGCTGCGCGCTAGTCCGTTCCGCCCGGCTGGGGCCTCCAAGAGTATTGGGCCTGCACCTAGCCGGGCAATTCGGGCAGAGCTCCGAAACAGCGCCCGCCCAGTGTAAAGACTTGCACTCGCTCGCCGTCTTGATCCATGACAGCGATACGCGTCGAGCCTTCGCTTTCGCCAGCCTGCGCAGCAATCGCGACCACGTGCGAAATTTCTGCTTGGCTACCTTCCCGAACTTGGGCGTCCGATCCTGCTCCCTGGGCGATCGTCTGAATCCATCTTCCGTCCCGATCGACCAGAAAAACCACTTCCTCCTGTCCACGAGCCGCAACGACCGCTCGCCCATCATCGAGCGCGGCAACTGCGATGGGCACCAACACTGCGCCGCTAGCGGACGGAAAACGCCAGGCAACATGGAACTCGCCTTGGCGAAAGACCTGGACGCGTTTGGCCCCGGCCTCGGCCACCCACAGTCGACCGTCGGCGAAGGAAAGGCCGCGCACGTCCTCGAAGCAGCGCGCCGCCAGTCCCTCGCTGCGCAAAGTGTCTAGGCAACGACCGCTGTCGCTGTAGCGCTGCAGCGCATGGCGGCGAGTACCAGCGCAGCCGATGTACAGCTCGATGCTGCCGTGACCGTCTTCTTCGAATCGTTCGCACAATCCCAGGGCGCTGGTTTGCCACAGTCCGCCCGGGTGATCTCCAGCGCTCTCGAGAGTCAAATCCAAGCGCCGCCGCTTAGCCGGGCCCACCGAATCGATGCTCGCCAGCAGCCGGCCGTGCACGCTGTAGCACAAGACGCGCGAACCCTCGCCAT
Source organism: Planctomycetota bacterium (assembly GCA_021730845.1). GTDB lineage: Bacteria > Planctomycetota > UBA1135 > UBA1135 > JAKFYL01. Next base: position 12,151 of record JAKFYL010000385.1, read on the forward strand.
CCGCGATCCACAGCCGGTGGTCTCGATCCACGCACATCGCGCTCGCGTCCACCTCGCCCCCATCGGAGTCGCGCGCATGAAAGCCCTGCGCGAGTGCGGTTCCATCCCAGTCGAATGGGCGCACGAACGTGGCATGGGCGCGGCGAGCGACATACAAGACGCCGCTGTGGAGCGCCAGTGCCCCCAGACTCACGCCGGCTCCTTGGTGCCCTGCGCCTGCAGCTCGAGCACGACGATTTCCGGGCGCGCCCGCACGCGCACCGGCACGCCGATCACGCCCAGGCCCGCGTTGACGATCAGCGTCGTCGAGCCCAGCAGCACGCGCCGGCCGGGATGGGCCGGGCCGAGAGCGGAAATCCAAGGTAGGCCGATTTGCATGGCATGTGTGTGCCCAGAGAGTACGGCCAAACACTGGGGGCGGGCCAGTCGGCTGGCGCCGCGCGGATGGTGGCACAACACGATCTCGACATCGCCTGGCTCGAGCTGGGCGCGTGCGGCCTCGAGATGGACCGAGCGCGCTTCCTCCAAATCTTCGAGACCGACTACGGCCAGCACGGCTCCGCGGTGCTGGATGCGCACGGCCTGGTCGCGCAGGACGTGCACACCGCGAGCGGCGAAGGCAGAGGCGATCTCGCCTTCGCGCCGTTGGCGGTAATCGTGGTTCCCGAAGACGGCCAGCGTGCCGTAGCGTGCGCCCAGATCGGGCCACTGCCGAGCCAGTCCCAGCGCTTCCTCGGGGCTATCGGTCAAGTAGTCGCCTGTGAGCACGACCAAATCGGGAGCGAGGCCATGCACGCGTTCGAACACCGCCGCCAGATCCTGCACGCCTAGGAACGGACCGGCGTGAAAGTCGGAGAGCTGCACGATGCATAGGCCCGCCAACGCCTGCGCCCTGGGCGGAAGCACCAAGCGCTCGCGCCGCACATGGAAACGACCGCGACTCAGAAAGGCGACGCGATAGAAGTGCCTTCCTCCGAGAGCCGACAGCAAGGCAGCGCAGGCCCTAAAAAATGCCAGGCGCGCCCGCGAATGGCGCCGCGGATCTTGCTGCATCCCCAAAGATGCCGGATTGGAATGGGCCGTTGTATCGATCGCCGGCAGACTAACGTACGGAAACCGACCCTGGCGAGTCCGAAAGCCAGGTCTCTCCGCGCGCGTCGATACGCCGCACTTTGCCCGAGACCTCCTCTACCTCGAGGCCGGCCCCGTCATGGCGCACAAGGCAAGCGCCCGACGAGACTTCGACCACTCCGCTGGGCGTCGTCACCTGGCCCGTTCCTTGCAAGTGCAGCACGCCGTGTTCCAGGCGCACGCGGCTCGAGCGGCCGTCCTCGACCGCGGCCAAGGTGCTCGATCCCAATTCGGCGCGCCCCGAAGGCCAGACCAGGCTCGCGAGCGAATTCGGGCCGGTCTCACACCAACTCCCCCGGTCGACAGTGCGCGGCGACAATTCACCGTCCACAGGCTGACCATCGAGCAACAACGATCCCTGGTTCGCCCACACCTGCGCCTTGGGTTGCTGGTTGTTCGAAACCCGCGTGAACAAGAAGACCAGCAACGCCGGCAACACCAAGGTCTTGGCCCGATGCCAAGAACCAAGCCTTCTTGGCGCTCCCACGCGCAACAAGGCGCCGGCCAATGCCAGTCGCCGGTGCTTGGCCCGTCGTTCCCGCTTCTCACTCGCCTCCTGCGCCAGCCGCAGAGGTCGCGTGACCAGCGACGTCTGCTCCATAGCCTGTTCGAATCTCTGCTTGCACGGCCCGCAGTCCCCGCGATGCTCGCGCCAAGCCTCGACTTGCTTGGGCGCCAAGTCGCCGGCCAAGTACAGCGAGAATTGGCTCGCAAACTTCGCGCACTGACGCTTCGATTTCACCATAGGAGGGTCGGATGCTGCACCCCAACGGCGCTGGCAATCAGACCCCTTGGATCGACCGGAAAAGGCAACAACCTTGGCCACCGGCAGTCCTGGCGCCGGTCCCAGAGTGTCAACCCAAGGAATTCCCGGCCATCCGCCCCCATTCCTCATCCATTCTCAGAACGCCCCTTGCACCGCCACGCGCTGCCCCCACC
>JAKFYL010000079.1 GCA_021730845.1 Planctomycetota bacterium
CAACCCGAGGAGCTGCAAGCCGTGGCCGCGGATTTGGGCGGGCGGCTGCGCCAGTTGGAGAGCAGCGTGCAACGCAAGCAGGTGGAGCGCGCGCAGCGCGCGGCAGGTTTGTTGCATGTGGTGCAACGTGCGGCCAGAGAGCCTGCTTCCGACCGCGCCCAAGTCGTGCGTTCGATCGACGAGCTTTTGACCAATTTCGGCGACCTAGCCAGCGTGCAAACCGCCGCCGCCGATTTGCGCCGCCTGCGTGAGCGCCTGCTGGCTCCCGCGGCGCCGCGCAGCGTGGAAGAAATCGTGAGCGAGCTCGGCGCTAGACGCGGAGTGCTCGAGGACGAGCGCGTGACTTTGGAGTACGAATTCGGAACGCAGGAGCTGCGCGCTTGGTCGAGCGGCATCTGGACACGCGAGCCGACTGGTTGGTCCGCCAACGGATCCGCGTTTGTCTCGCAACTCGTCGACGAATCGCGTTGGCCGACGATCGACCTGCCGGCGTGGGTAGACCTTTCGCAGGCGCTCGCCGTGGACTTTTGGATCGAGCAGCCGGCCGAATCGGGACCGCCGCGCGGGCTGGCCCTGAGCGTGGCCGGCTGGCACTTTGTGCTGGCCACCCAAACCGAGGGCAGCCGCGGGCGCTGGCAGCTGGCCAGCGGATCGAGCGCCGATCTCGCGCGGATCGCGCGCGAGACGTTCGAGGAAAGCAAAGGGCAGACGGGCCCAGGTTTGTCGCGGCGCACCACGCACCACGTGCGCTTGGAGCTTTCGCATGCACGCGGCCGGGGCGTGCTCTACTTGGATGGCAAACTCGTCGGCCGCGCGGACCTGCCGCGTCCAGATGGAAAAGCGCGTTCGGCCAGTATCAGCTTGCGGTCTTTGGAACCTGTGCGGCTGCTGCGCGCGCAAATGGAAATGGGGCTGCGGTAGCCCAGGCCTCGCCACAGGTCGCGGACTTGGTTCGCTAGTGCACGGCCCAGCCACCGCCCAGTGCCTTGTACAGCGTTACGTGGGCCAAGCACCAATCGGTTTCTCCGCTGGCGAGCTGAGTGTCCGCCTCGAGCAGGCCGCGTTGGGCATCGAGTACGCTGAAGTAGTCGGCCAGCCCCTTGGCGTACAAGTCGCTCGCCAATTCGTGAGCTCGCCTTTGGGCTGCTTGGGCCAGCAGCAGCGTTTCGCGCTGTTCCCCCATGCGCGCGCACGCGGTGAGTGCGTCTTCGACTTCTTGCAGCGCGACCAGAACCTGTTGTTTGTACAGCGCCAAGGCCTCGTCGCGTTCGGCCGCACGCGCGCGTACCTGGGCGCGCAGCTTGCCGCCGTGCAGCACAGGCGCCAGCAAGTCTGCCCCCAGGCTCCAGGTCTTGCTGCCCGACTCCACCAGCGTCGACAGTTCTTGGCTTTCCAGTCCCGCGCCAACCCCCAGGATGAGCCGCGGATACAGCTCGGCAATCGCGCTTGCTTCCACGGCGAAGGCGCGCGCCAATCGGCGCTCAGACGCGCGCACGTCGGGCCGCCGACGCAGTACTTCCGACGGCAAGCCGGCAGCAATGCCCGTCGGAGGCTGGGGGATATCGCGCGGGGTCTGAAGCCATGGGGCCATGCCGCCGGGTAATTTGCCGCACACTACGGCCAAAGCGTTTTCGATCGCAGCATGCTCGCTCCACAGCCTTGGAACGCGCGCCTTGGTCGATTCGAGCAAGGCCTGGGCGCGGGCGAGGTCGAGTTCGCTGCCCAGGCCAGCTTGCGTGCGCGCTCGGGTTAGCTCCACGGTTCGGGTTTGCAGCTCGAGATTGGCTTGCAGGCTGCGCTGCTGGTGTTCCAGGCCCCGCAATTCGATGTACAGGCGCGCGACCTCTCCTAGTACGCGCAGTGCGGCTTGACGCTTTTCTTCGCGCGCAACTTCGACTTCGGCGCCCGCGGCGTCCAAGTCGCGGCTGTGTTTGCCGACCAGGTCCAGTTCCCAGGTCGCATCCAAGCCCAACGCGAATCGATCCTGCGCGGCGCTCGCCGAAGGGAACGCCGTCTGGTCGCGTCCGTTGCTACTTACTTGGGCGCGACCCGCATGGGCCTGTGCGTCCACGCTTGGCCTCTGGCCGCCTCGCACAGCATCGCGCAGAGCCCGTGCGCGCGCGATGCGCGAGGTTGCGGCACGCAAATCCTGATTGGCTGCGAGCGCAGTTTCGGCGAGTTGGTCGAGGACTTCGTCTTGGAAGCTGCGCCACCAAGCCAGTTCGGCAACCACTTCGATGGGTGCAGCGCCCGACGCACCCGCCGTTCCAGTCGCCGTGGCCGCTTGGCCGGCAAATTGGGCCGGTAGATCGAGCTCGGGTGACGTGTATTCGCCCCCGACTCGGCAGGCAAGCAGCGCCGAACAACCGAGCAGGACGGCTGCAGTTGCCCTGCCCCAAGGCCAGGTACGGTTGATCTTCAACGCGCCCCGGCCTGTGGCGGCACTTCCAAGTACACATCCACTTGTTGTCCGACGTACACGGGCAAGGCCCCTGGCTCGAGCGCGTACACCAATTGCAGCACGCGAGTATCGACGCGTTCGGTGGCTTCGCCCGTCAGGGAGCGTTTGGGCACGACCATGGGATCCACGCGCACGAAAGTAGCTGCAGCCGAAAGCTCGCGGTTGCCGCGCACGGAAACGCGGGCGCGCGCGCCAGGTTGAAAGCGCCACACATCGTGCTCGTCGATATCGACACGCACCGCCAAGTGCGACAGATCTCCCAAGATCATCCACGGAGTGGCGCTGGAGCTACTGGCGAATTCGCCGACGCGCACGTTGATTTGCAACACGGTGGCATCGATGGGCGCGCGCACGCTGGCGCGCGCCAAGGCCGACTGGGCCTCCGACAAGGCCGCCTGCGCGCTGGCGTTCTTGGCGCGAGCCACGGCCAGGTCCGGTGCCCAGGCGCCCGCGTCCAGGAGTTCCAGTTGCGCCCGGGCGTTGTCCGCGCGCGCTTTGGCGCCGGCCGCCTGGAACTTGCGTTGGGCCAAGAGTTCGGCGGAGAGGGCCCGTTTGTCGACCACGGCTTCGGCCATTTCCCATTGTGCTTGCGCGTTCTCGAACTCCGCCTGCGCGGCTGCCAAGGTGGCCAGCAGCGGCTGCCTATCCTCCGATCTAGGTAGCGCTTCCAGTCGCGTCAATTCCGCCTGCGATTCCAGCAGCTGTGCTTCGTGCACCTGGACGCTTGCGGCCAAATCGCGCTCGTCGACTCGAAACAGGAGCTCGCCAGCTTTCACGACTTGACCATGGCGCACGGCCACCTCCAGCACGAGACCCGACACCGCCGTGCCGATGGCGATGTTCTGGCTGGCTGGTTCGACAATTCCAGATCCGGCGATGGTGGCTTCGAAGGGCGAACGCAGGGGCTCGGCCGCGGCTCGAGCCACCGGTATGGGCCGCGCCGCGCGCACGACCGAAAGGGAGGCGAACGTCGCGCCCGCCAGGGCGAGCAAAGGCAACACAGGTATCTTCATGGTTCCAGAGGGCGAGCGAGGGACTGGGACACGGCGAGCGGGGTTTGCTCGGCGATGTGCTCGATGCGACCGTCATCCATGGCCGCGATGCGGTTGGCGTAGGGGAAGATGCGCTGGTCGTGGGTGACGATCACCAGCGCGCGTTCGCCATCCAGTGCCACCTGGCGCAGGAGCTCGATGACTTTCTGGCCAGTAACGTGGTCCAAGGCGCTGGTGGGCTCGTCGCACACGATCAAGCGCGGGGAATGCACCAAGGCACGCGCGATGGCAACGCGCTGCTGCTGTCCACCGGAGAGCTGAGCTGGTCGCACGTGGGCTTTTTCCGGAATGCCGACGAGTTCGAGGAAGTGCTCGGCACGCCGGAGCGCTTCCGCTCGCTTGACGCCGAGGATCAAGAGCGGCACGGCCGCGTTTTCGCGCGCCGTGAGCGCCGGCAGGAGGTTGTGGGCCTGGAACACAAAGCCCACGTTTTGGCCGCGAAAGCGCGTACGTTGCGTGGCACGCATGGCCAGTAGGTTTTCGCCGAACACACGGCAATCACCTTGGTCCTGGTTCAGAATGCCGGCCATGACCGAGATCAGGGTGGTTTTTCCACAACCCGAGGGCCCGACGAGCATCAGCAGCTCTCCGGCGCGCACTTCCAACTCCACGCCGCGCAGCGCCGCGGTTCTTGTGGATCCGGTTACGTAGGTCTTGTGGATGTCGCGGCAGACAACTGCAAGCTGGGACGCAATCTGCATGCGGCTAGCTCTTGAAAACAATGGCCGGTTCGAGCCGAATGACTTTGAGAATCGACAGCATCGAAGCCAGGATGCAAATCAGTACCACTGCCAGGGCGGTGATGCCCAAGAGCTGTGGCAGCATGCGGAAGGCGAGTTCCGTGCCCCGGGTTGCGCGCCCGAACAACGCGGCCAACCCGATGCCGATTCCGTAGCCGACCAAGCCCACGAACAAGGCTTGCAGCAGGATCATGCGAAGGATCGACCACGTAGAAGCACCCATGGCCTTGAGCGCTCCGAATTGGCGCAAATTCTCCAACGTGAAGTTGTAGAAGGTCTGCCCTGCGATGGCCGTACCGACCAAGAAGCCCAGCACGACCGACATTCCGAAGTTGATGGGGATGCCGGTGTACTTCAAGTAGTAGCGCACGGTCTTGAACTGAAAATCGCGCGCCTGGAACGCGGACAATCCGGTATCGGCTTCGATGCGCGCGCACAATTCGGCCGGATCGACGCCCGGCTTGGCCTTGGCCAGGATGAACGAGAGTTGCTTGCGCTCGCGTGGCGCAAAGCGCCTGGCGCGCGAGTAGGTGGTGTAGATGACGGGCTGGGACTGGAATGTGCGGGAAACGCGGCAAATTCCCACCACAACGGCGCGCTGATCGTTGAGTTCGAGCGTATCCCCCACGGTCAAGGGCGTGGCTGGTTCGCCCGGCCGCGCGGGAGGTTTGGCGAGCCGCGTGCGCGCTCCAACTTCGTCGACGATCACGCCCTCGGCCCGGCGCAAGTCTTGAATCGTGCCCGCCACCATTTCAGGCGGTCCGCCAATCAGGGTCGCATCATCCAGTCCCATCACGTTGCAGGTCTGAAAGGCACCGCTGGGGAGGCGCGCCTTGAGCAGCCCCTTGTACAACGGCACCGCCCACTCCACACCGTTCACGCCGCGCACACGCAGGAGCTTGGTCTCGGCCAATGGCTTGACGTCGTCGATGAACTGGACCTTGGGATCCGTGACCCAGATCTCCGCCTGCCCTAGGTCCGAGATGGTGCTGAACGTTCGCGTCATCAGCCCGACGAAAATGGACATTTGCTGCGTGATCAGCAGCGAAGCGAAAGCGATGCCCATGATGATGCCGGCGTACTTGGCGCGGTCACCGGTGAGCATTTGCAGGGCGATGCGATTCATCGCGTTGCTTCCTGGGCCAGGCCATGCAGCGCAAGCAACGAAAAGCGCGCGATGTGGGCTGCCACGTGCTCCAGGCGCTCTTGGGTCTGTGGCTCGCTGGGGGATAGGCGATCGATGATGGGCCGCGAGTGGTGGTAAAAGACGCATTGCGCGACCACGCTGCGCGCGCACAGGATTACTCGATCCGGAGCCGCGCCGGGCCCGAGGAACTCGGACACGATGGCGCACAGTTGCTTGAACAGGGGGCGAATGGTCTCCTCCACGAGCAAGTCCAAGGCCGGCGAAGGGTCCGTGGTTTCGTGGGCCAGCAGCCGCGCTTGCCATGCGGGAGCGTCCTCGCCGCGCAGGTGCCGCAGCAGCGAGCGAACGAAGGTGGACAAGCGCTCGGCAGCCGTGCCCGGCGTGCGCGTGCCGTGCGAGGACGAGTGCAGCAGCGTCGCACGCCGTCCCAAATCGCGGATCAGCTCGCGATACAGGCTTTCCTTGTCGCCAAAGTGGTAGTGGATGGCGGCCGGGTTGACTTTGGCGCGGCGGCAAATCTCGCGCACCGTGGCGCGGCGGAAGCCGTGCTCCGCGAACACGGGCCCTGCTGCTTGCAGCAAGGCGGCGCGCGTCCTGGCAGTGGATTCCTGTTCCGAGGCGTGTGTAGCAGGCATTTCAATCAAGTGAATCAAGCAATCGATTGAAACGCAAGTAGAACAGCCACGACTCCCCCCGGCAGCCTCGGGAACCCGGAGTGCGACCTATCTAACCCTTACGAAACAAAGGCGCGGACTGGCGCACGGCTGGGCGTACCCTGGAACGGCGCTTGCTCCATCCTGGGCGCAGGTCCCCGTGCGACCACTACAGAGGTCAATCATGCTTCAAAGACTCGTTCTCGCCGCCCTAGTCGCTTCTTTCGGTCTTGCTTCCAGCGCTCCAGCCAGTCCCCTGCAGGGGCTCAAGCCCGGCAGCAAGGCTCCGGCCCTGTCGATCGAGGAGTGGATTCAGGGCAAGGAGATCAAGCAGTTCGCCCCCGGGCGCATCTACGTGGTCGAGTTTTGGGCGACTTGGTGTCCGCCGTGCATCAAAGGCATTCCGCACCTGAACGAACTCTCCAAGAAATACGCCAGCAACGTGACCGTTGTGGGTGTAGCCGGTAGCGAACGCGGTTTCGACCAGGATCCCAAAGGCGTGCGCGAGCGCCTGAAGAGATTCGTTTCCGAGCGCGCCGCCACGATGACCTACACGGTGGCGTTCGACTCCGACAGCACGATGGCGCGCGATTGGCTGTACGCCGCAGGCGCCGGAACGATTCCGACTGCGTTCTTGGTCGACGGCGTCGGCAAGATCGCCTGGATCGGTCATCCCAGCCAGCTCGATGCCCAGCTGGCCAAGTTGGCCGAGAGCACCCCGCCGCCCAAGGAGCCTGCCGGCGCAGTGACACCAGAAACAGACGCAAGAGCTCAGGCCCAGCAATTCGCCAAGACCCTGGCCGAACTGGAAGCCAGCGGTGATTGGGCGGCCGTCTTGCGCGAGTGCGAGCGCGCCTTCCAAGCCACGCCCGCGCTCGAAGCCGAGTTTGGCCGCACCAGGTTCCAAGCCCTGCTAACGACCGGCGACTACGCGGGCGCATCAACTTACGGGCAGCGCCTGGTCGAGGGACTCGCCAAGGACGACGCACAGTTCTTGAACGAGATCGCGTGGCTGATCGTCGATCCGGAGAACACCCGCCTGGCGAAACGCGATTCCAAGCTCGCGCTGGCTGCCGCTAGCCGCGCGAGCGAATTGACCAAGCACAGTCGCCCGGAAGTGCTCGACACCTTGGCGTGCGCTCATTTTCACGCTGGGGACACCGCCAGGGCACTGGAAGTCCAAAAGCGAGCCGTGGAATTGGCCAAGGGCAGTCCGTTCGAAACCAAACTGGCCAAGCGACTGGAGCAATTCCAGAAAGTTTCCAAGGACTTCGAGTTGGTCGAGTTGATCTGACCGCCCGGGCGTCGCGCTCCTTGCGGGGCGAACGCGCGCTTCGCCTCGCTACGCGACTTTCACCACGGACTGGCTAGCCCTACGACTGCCGGCGCGAGTAGTGGTCGACGATTTGCCGGCCGCGCTGGCGGAAATCCGCCGGAATCCAAGCCTCGACTAGGTCCCAAACGGCCGCGGGTTCGCTCGCTTGTGCACCGCAGCGCAAGGCGCCGCGCACGTGACTGGCGAGCTGCTTGTCCTGCGCCATGCAAGCCAGCGCCGCGACCGCCAGCAGTTCCCGCTGGCGCGGCGTCAGCCCTTCGCGCGCAAGCACGCGGCCGTAGGCGTGGTCGAAGATCCAACTTGCAAGTAGGGGATGCGAGCGCTGCAAGAAATCCTCCACGCGCGCGGATTGATCTTGGTAGATGCGCTCGAATAGCGCGCGACCGGCGCCTGACCCCGCCCTGCTGGTCGCCTCGTCCGGATCCAAAGGACCTAGGCTGCCAAGGGCCAGCAGCACCTCGCTCGCCTCCACGGCGCGCGGAAAGCCGGCGAAGACGTGCACTTGGAGCAGCGCCTCGCGCCATTCCCGGTCCGGCTCCCCAGGAGGCGCGCCAAGGCGCAGCTCGCGCACCTGCTCCCAGCGCCCGAGTACACAGGCCGCGAAGAAACGCACCAACCGGGCTTCCTTCTCCGAAAGTACCATGGCGCCGTCAGACTCCGCGGGATTTGGCGGAGGCTCCGCTTTCCACTCGGCCGATGACTTCGCCCATGCGCAGCGTCTTGCCGGGCGTGAGTCCAGCAATCGGGCGTGGACCTGCCGCAGGCGCGAGCAGCACCACCGTGGAGCCCAATTCAAAGCGCGCCAATTCGTCGCCCAAGGACAAGCGGCGCGCTGGCGTCGAAACTCCGCCGGCCGACGCATCGACGCCCACCACGCGAATGCGCCCGACGTTGAGCGCGCCGACCATGACCAAGTACAGCGGTCCGTGCTCGGTCGCCAGCCGCAGCACGGCGCGCTCGTTGACGGACAGGACTTTGGGCCGTTTCAGCAGCACCTTGGGAGCGACCGAAAAACGCGCGCCGCCGAGCCATCGAATTTGCTCGAGCTCTCCGGCTAGCGGCGCGTGCACGCGGTGGTAATCGCGCGGCGAAAGGTAGATCGTCCACGCGCTGCCGCCTTCGAGCATGGCAGCGCACCCTGGCTCGCCGAGGATTTCCTCGACCGCGTAGGGACGGCCCTTGGCCTGCAGGATCATGCCCTTTTGGACGGGGTCCACGGCTTGCACGGTGCCATCGCAAGGTGCAGCCAAAGTGCGCGCCTCCGCGGAAAAAGTCCGCGCGCCCTCGCGCAGGCGACGCACGAAAAAGGACGCCAAACTGGGGTGCTCTTCCAGTGCGAGCCGCAGTTCCGTCAAGTCTACGCCGTACTTCTTGGCGTACCAACGAAAGATGGGGGCGCGCAGGGAGCGCGGGATGCTGCGGTCGGAAAGCCAGCCGACCAGATGCGACAGAGCGAGTAAGAAGGGAGTTTCGATGCCCCGAGGTTAGTCTTCGCTCGCCAGCGGTCCAGCCGCAAGATCCGTTCAGCCGCCGGCTTGGCCGCCGCCGCCAGGTCCACCGAAGAACTGGGGCGGTCCATTTTCGCCGCCGCCGGTGTTGTTGCCGAATCGCCGGCCGCCACCGAAACCCAGCACACCGGGATCGGCTTCGAGGATCTGTTTGGACAAGGTCGCGCCAAAACTCTTGTCGAGCTGCGTTTGGCCCCACACGCGCATTTCTTCGAAGCGCTCGCGGGCCACATCGCGGTCGAAGCCCAAGTCGCGCATTTCAGTCATGAGTTCCTCGCGGCGCGCGTTGCTGGCGAACAAGAAATCGGCCAGGCGCTTTTCCTCGCCCGGGGCGAGGCTCAGTTCCTTGGCGATTTTCTCCGCGCGTCGCAAGACTTGTTGTTCTTCGCGTGCCCGGCGTTCGTCTTCGCGCTTCTTCTGTTCGGCGACGCGCTGGTCCTCGATGACCTGCAAGACCTGATCGCGCAATTGGCTATCGACGGACAACTTGGCGACGGGAGTTTCCTGTACCTGTACGTCCGCGGGCGCGGCGGGCACCTGTGCGCGCGCGCCCAGGGCCCGGAGGCTGTTGTGTTCGGCCTCCAGGAACTCGATGCGCTCCACCAGCTTGGCCAGTAGCTCGTCGCTCTGAGTGGAGCCGGAATTCGGGCTCGTGGCCGGCGCGACATCTCGCAGCGGTTCGGAACGATTGCTGGTGATGAGGGTCGCCGTGGCCGCGCCAATGGCGGCGCTGCCCAAGGCCGCGCAAACGAGCAGGATGGGTTTCATGATTGTATGTTTCGAGTTTTTCCGCCGCGGCCCCAATGGACCGCGGAATTCACAATTGGAATCTAACCTCCTGCAACCCCCTGGCCAGCCCTTGGTTCCGTTCTTGGGGCTGGAACCCGGAAAAGGGACGTTTTGGGTGCCGCAGGGGGCCCTGTGCGCTGCAGGGCGCATTCCCTAGGGCCGCGCATTCGATAAGGTCTGCCGCTCCCATGGATTTCCAATTCAGCGAAGAACTTACGCTCGTGCGCGATCTGGCGCGCGACTTCACCGACCAAGTCGTGCGCCCGGCCAGCCCGCGCATCGAAACCACGCACACCATCGAGCGCAGCCTGCTCGAGAGCATGGCCGAGATCGGTTTGATGGGAGTGGCGATCCCCGAGCGCTACGGTGGCAGTGGCCTGGGCGAAATGGGGCTGTGCGTGGTGATGGAAGAAATCACGCGCGGTGATTTCTCCGTGGCCGTCACGTTCGGAGCCCACGCGTCGATCGGCGCCATGAGCGTCTTGGTGGGCGGAACGGAGGAACAAAAGCAGCGCTATCTGCCCGACATGGCCCAAGGGAAAATCCTGTGCGCCTATGCGCTCAGCGAAGCCAATGCCGGATCGGATCCCGGCGCCATGCAAACGCGCGCCGTGCGCGACGGCGCCGATTGGGTGCTGAGCGGCGAGAAGGTGTGGATCACGGCCGGGGACGTGGCCGACGTTGTCACCGTTTATGCCGTGACCGACCCGGAGAAGCGCGCCAAGGGGGGCATCACCGCCTTCCTGTTGCCCAAGGGCGTCAAGGGCTTTTCGGTGGGCAAACGCGAAGAAAAAATGGGCCAGCGCGGATCGAGCACGGTCACGCTGGTTTTCGACGAAGTGCGCCTGTCCGACGCCCAGCGCCTGGGAGGAGTGGGCGACGGCTTCAAAATCGCCATGGGAACCCTCGACCGCGGGCGCCTTGCGCTCTCGGCCAATTGCCTGGGATGCGGCAAGGAGGCCCACGGACTCTCCGTGAGCTACGCCAAGCAGCGCGAGACCTTTGGCCGGGCGATCGGGGAGCACCAGGCGATCCAGTGGATGCTGGCCGATTCGGCCACCGAGCTGTACGCCATCGAGTCGATGGTCTACCGCACGGCCTGGATGTGCGATTCCGGGCAGGTCTTTGGCCGCGAATCGGCCATGACCAAGCTGTATGCGACCGAGGCCTTGGACCGCATCGTCGACCGGGCCGTGCAAATTCACGGCGGCATGGGCTATTCCTCGGAATTCGTGATCGAAAAGCTGTATCGCGACGCGCGCGTGACCCGCATCTACGAAGGCAGCTCGGAAATCCAGCGTCTGGTCATCGCTCGGGACGTGCTGCGCCGCGGCGGCTAGCCGGCCGTGCGGCCAGCGTCCAAGGCGCGTTACCTCGGACAGGGGTTCGCTGTTGTTCCCTAGTCACCCACTTGAATATTCCCCGCCTTGGCGCGCATGCCGAAGGCCGAGCCAAAACGCTTTGGGCTAGGGGCCCAGAGCCGCTAGAGTCTGCTCCGACTTCCCTAGGACGTCCGCCCGCGATGCTGATCGAACTCGAAAACGTGAGCAAGCGCTACGGTGCCTTTCAGGCGCTCGATGGCTTGCAAGCGCGCATTCGTCCAGGCGTTATCGGCTTGCTCGGACCCAACGGGGCCGGCAAAAGCACTTTGATCAAGGTGCTGCTGGGATTGGTGAAACTGACCACCGGCACGGCGCGGGTCTTGGGCCACGACACGCGCAAGGAAACGCGCGCGATCCGCCAAGTCGTCGGCTACATGCCCGAGGACGATTGCATTCTCGCCGGCATGAGCGCCGTCGAGGCCGTCGCCTACGCGGGGGAGCTGGCGCGCCTGCCCTATTTGAATTCGCTGCGCCGCGCGCACGAGATCTTGGACTACGTCGGCGTCGACGAAGAGCGCTACCGGCCGGTCGAAAGCTTTTCCACCGGCATGCGCCAGAAGATGCGCATGGCCCAGGCTTTGGTGCACTCGCCCAAGTTGGTGTTCCTCGACGAGCCGACCAGTGGCATGGACCCCAAGGGGCGCGCGCGCATGTTGCGCTTGGTGCGCGAGCTGTTTCACAAAAAGGGCGTTTCGGTGGTGATCTCGACGCACATCCTCACGGATGTCGAGAACTGCTGCGACAGCGTGCTGATCTTGGGCCGAGGCAAGCTGCTGGTGTACGACGACTTGGAGACGCTGCGCAAGCCCGTCGATGCCAGTGTCCAGGTCACCATCGATGGCGAGCTGGGTAGTTTCGAGCGGGCACTCGAGCAGCGCGGATTGAAGACCTCGCGCGTGGGCCCCGACGAATTGCGCATTCCAGGCGACGGGGAACAGGTGGCCGGGGCCGTGTTCCTAGCCGCGGGCGAGTGCGGCGCCACGGTGCGGCGTTTGGCGCGCAGCCAAAACTCGCTCGAGAGCATTTTCTTGGACGCCGTCGCCAGCACTGCCGCGCCCGCGCCTGGCGCGAAAGCCCCCGGCGGCAGCCCCAAGAACGACCTGGCCGGGAGGTCGCGAACCTAAGCCATGCCCGTCTTCGAACTCGGCTATCGCGCCTACGAAGGCCAGCTCATCAGCCCCCGCTTGCGCTGGTGGGCCATCATGCGCACGGGCATCCAACTGGCCTGGCGCAGCAAGATCCTGCGCCGGGTGCAGTACCTGGCCTGGGTGCCCTTGCTGTACATGATTCCTCTGTTTTTCGGGATCGGATTGATGATGGACCCCGCCTACAAAGGCGCGCGCCATCCGCTGCTGGGCATGGTTCGCGAACTTTTCGGCCCGCGCCTGGTCAACGCCGTGCAGGAAAACCCCGAGGCCTTTCGCACGACCATCTGGTTGATGGCTTTCGCGTTCTTGGCGGGCACGATCCAGCCGATCATCACCGGGGTCGTGGTCACGATCATCGCGCCCCCGTTGATTTCGAACGACGTGCGCACCAAGGCTTTCCTGGTGTATTTCTCCAAGCCCATCAGCCGCTGGGAATACGTGCTAGGCAAGCTGGGGACGATTGTTTTCTTTGCCTTCACCACCACGCTCTTTCCGGCCATTGCGCTGTATGTATTGAGCATCGCCTTCTCCCCGAGCTTTGGCACGCTGTTCGACACGTTGTCGGTCTTGCCCAAGATCACATTGGGCTACCTGGCCTTGACCGTGCCTTCGGCCTTGGTAGCGCTGTTCATATCCTCCCTCACCACCCAGGCGCGCTTTGCTTCCGTGGGCTGGATCGTCACGATTGTGTTTGGCCATGCCGCGTTTCAGGTGCTGTCCAACACCTTCGAACTGCGAGAATCGACGTTTCCTTTCCTGCTGAGTCTGTTCGAATCGGTGCACACGTTGCAGTTGGGGATCCTGGGCGTGCGCGACGTGGCCAGCCAGGTGCCGGGAATGCTGATTCCAGAGCACATCATGGATCTGTGCGCCCCTGATCCGCGCTATTCCCCTTGGACAGCGTTCGTTGTCTTGGCGGGCATTTCGGCGCTGTGCGTGGTGGGCATCTTCAAGCGCATCTCCGCGCCGATGAAGATTTGACCCCTGGCGAGCCTTTGCGAACGCACGCATGAGCACGACTCCCCTGATCGCAACACGCGGCCTGACACGGCTGTACGGCACCGTCATCGGGCTCAACGACGTCACGCTCGATGTGCCCAAGGGCATCCACGGACTCCTGGGGCCCAATGGCGCAGGCAAGAGCACATTTCTCAAGCTGATCACCGGGCAACTCCGACCGACGGAAGGCTCGCTGCGCGTGCTCGGCGAAGACCCGTGGAACAACCCCGAGCTGTTTCGCCGCATCGGATACTGCCCCGAGCAAGACTCGCTGTATCCATTCCTCAGCGCGCGCGAATTCGTGGTGATGCTAGCGCGCATGGGCGGCGCCGCGCCGGCGCTGGCCAAGGAGCAGGCTGAAAAAGCCTTGGAAACAGTGGGCGCCACGCATTTCATGGACAAGAAGATCGGCGAATACTCGCGCGGCATGCGCCAGCGCACCAAGGTCGCGCAGGCGCTGGTCCACGATCCGGAATTCTTGATCTTGGACGAGCCCTTGACCGGCACCGACCCGATCGGTCGACGCGAAATGATCGACTTGATCAACCGACTGGGCACCAGCGGCCGCAGCATCTTGGTGTCCAGTCACGTCATGCACGAAGTGCAGGCCACGACCGAGAGTTTCCTGCTGATCTGGCGCGGTCGTGTGCTGGCTTCGGGCAAGGTGCGCGAAATTCGCGCGCTCATGGACGAGTTTCCGCACCGCATCACGCTGCGCTGCGATCGCCCGCGGGCGCTCGCCGAGCAGCTCCTGCGCCAGACCGGAGTGCTGGGCGTGGAAGTCTTGGACGAACGCCGTGAAGTGCGCGTGCGCACCAAGGACCCGCGCTCGTTTTTCCGCGGATTGCCGGAGGCCGCGGCCGCGAGTTCGGCGCTGGTGCGCGAACTGTTGTCGCAGGATGAGAGTTTGGATGCCGTGTTCGGGTA
>JAKFYL010000363.1 GCA_021730845.1 Planctomycetota bacterium
CGAGCAAGCTGTCGGCGAAGTCTTCTGCTAGGCCGGCCTCCTGAGGGTTTCCTGCGTCCATCCTCCAAGCGGCCAAGCGTTGCGCGCCCTGGGCCCAGCCACTTGCCAGCGGCATTCCCATGCAGGTCAGTGCCACCAGCCCGACCCGGCCCCAGCCGGCTTGGAATTGCGTGTCCCGGCGTGTGCGTCGATTTTTCCCCATGGACATCTTTTCGCCTGGGCCGGGTCCGGGACCTTTGCTGGCGGGGTGCCCTGGGCAGGGCCGCTTCCCAGCTCCGAGCCTGGGCGAAGCCGGGCCCCCGGGCTGGGGCCCCCACGGCCCTGCCAAGGAAATTTCCATGTGGCCTGTCGGTCGATCCTGGCGCTTTGCGAGGTGCTGTCGTCTCCAGACCCTCGAACCCAAGAACAGGAACCATTAGCCCATGCATCACGCCTTCCTTCTTTCATGCCTCGGACTCGCCGTGGCCGTTTCGTCGCCAAAGGCCAACGCGACCAGCGCCCTGTCCGGGCAGCTCACACCGGAGAGAACCATCTCCGCGGCGCAACTGGCGCCGCCCGCAGCACGCCTGCTCGTCGATCAGGACGAAGCGGGCACGATCTGGGTGCGCGGCAACGATTACAAATTGTCCCTGGCGGCCCAGGGAGCCAAGTTTCGCGTGCGCAAGGACGCCCGCCAACCGGTCAGCATCCTCGAGCTGGGCAGCGTGCAAGCAAGCGTGGCGGGAGTCCCGCTCGACCTGGCCAGCGATGTTGCGCCGAAGGTGCACGAAAACGGTGCCCGCTACGAGCGCGGATCCATCGTCGAAGAGTGGGAGTTCTTTGCCGCGGGAGCGCGCCAGAACTTCCTGCTTCCAGAGCGCCTGACGCCCGGAGAACTCGTGCTGCGCATTCCGCTCCTCGGCGAGCTGCGCGGCCCACACGCGGTGCAGGATGGCGCCGGACTTTCGTTCCGCGCGGACCAGGAACTGGGGGTGAACTACGGCGAGTGGATCGCCTTCGACCAGCGCGGTGCCCAGCTGCGTGGCAGTCCCAAGCTGGCTGGCGATGCGATCGAGATTCGTTTGCCTGCAGATTACCTGGCCAGCGCCGCCTATCCCCTCTTGATTGACCCCTTGGTGTCGTCCACATCGCTGGTTTCCTCTAGCCACGAGCTTGGGGAACCCGACGTGGCCGTGGACGACTCGCTCGCCGTGCTGCTGGTCGCGTACGTCGACACCTTCGCATCGGGCGATCCCGACATTGTCGCGCGCCGATACACGGAGAACGGGCTCCTCTTGAGCGAGTCGCCGATCGACATTTCCGACGCTGACTCGACCAGTCCGGCGGTCGGCAACCATGAAGCCCTGGACCAGTTCCTGGTGGCCTGGGAAGAGTTCTCCGATACCCCGTATACGATCACGTCCAAGATCCGTGGGCGCACGATCAAGGCCGGCAACGCCAGCATGGGATCGATCTTCTTGATCAACCTGGGCGATTTCTGCCGCAATTTGGATGTCGGCGGTACGTCTTCCAGTTCCTTGATCGCGCCGTACTACGTCGTGTGGCAGGAGTCGACATACGTCTCGATCTTCTTCGGCCAGCACGATGACGTCGCGGGACGCACGGTGAGCCCAAGCGGTGAAACCGGCAACAAGAAAGTGCTCGACGGACGCTCGTCCCACCAAGGTCCGCCCAGCATCTCCAAGCGTACCGGCGCGGGAAACCGCTGGATGATCGTGTATGCAACCACGATCGACGATGAGATCACGCGCATCGACGCTGCGTTCGTGAGCGGTTCCGGCACGGTGATCGACGAGAAAGTCCCCCTGCCGCTGCAGTCGAAGTTCTCCAATCCCGACGTCGACGGTGACGGCACCGAGTTCCTGACAGTCTGCGAATGGAAGGCACCGGACGGCCAGCGGGACATTCTTGGAATCCGGACGACCTACGGAAGCAGCATGCTTCACTCGCCGACCAACCTGTCGTTGCTGGAACTGGGCGCCACCCCGTTCCTCTCCAACGATCAGCGCACGCCGACCGTGGTGCGCACGAAGAACGGGTTCACCTACGCCTACTTGGACGCATTCTCGCAGCAGACCCTTTCCTCGGCGTCCGTGTTTTGCGCAACCGTCTCCGGCGTCAACAGCGGTTTGCCGCCATTCCTAGAAAAGCGCGTGGCCTTGTCCAGCAACTCAGGCCTGTTCGAGGTCAAAATCTGCAACGCCTTGCTCGAGAAGCGCAGCTTCATCACCTGGCTAGATGCGGGTCAAACCGACTCCATCGACATGGCCGTCTACGACTCGCCGTAGACCAGGGGCCAAGGCGATGCGCCACAAGCGCAATCCGCCACTGCGCACGAGCAAAGGGCCTGTGGCGCGCCGCGCGCCACGGGCCCCGGCGCGTGCCGGTTCGGCCGCAATCTGCCACGGGGAAAACGCTCCCCGATAGACTTGCAGCATGGACGGACCGAGCCACGCGCACGTTTCCAGGCTGCTGGAAGGATTGCGCCGCGGGAGCCGCGCAGCGCAGGACGAGCTGTTGCCGCTGGTGTACGGAGAACTGCACACTTTGGCCGGAGCCGCGCTGCAAGGTGCCCCCGCTAGCCACACTCTCCAACCGACGGCCCTGCTGCACGAGGCCTACTTGCGGCTGATGGGCCACAGCCAGCCGGAATTCGAGAACTTCGACCACTTCATGGCCATCGCGGCCAAGGCCATGCGCAACGTGCTCGTCGACCACGCCCGGCGCCGGGGCGCCCAAAAGCGGGGCGGGGCGAACCGGCGCGTGGAGTTGACCGACAATGTTGCCGGCTACGAGGAACGAGGCCTGGATCTGATCGCCCTCGACGGGGCGATCGATGCGCTTGCGAAATTGGACCCTGGGCTGGAGCGCGTGGTCGAACTGCTGTTCTTTGGAGGGCTCACGGCGGCTCAGGCCGCGGATGTGCTCGCTTGTTCGTCGCGCACCGTCGAACGGCAATGGCGCACGGCGCGCGCCTTCTTGCGCGCGACGCTCGAGTCGGACGCGCCGTGGAACTGATACTGTGACCTAGCCCTTTCGAGCACCAAAGACCGTGAGCGCAGATTTCTCCCAGCACGATCCTGGTCACGCACCTAGCCCCGGGCGCTGGCAGACCGTGCGTGATCTCTTCGAAGATCTACTGGAGCGGTCGCCGCAGGAACGCGCGCAACGCCTGCGGCAGTACGCCGGCGATCCGGCCCTGTGCGCGGCGGTTGCGCGACTCCTTGAGGCCGATGCGCGCGAGAGCCAATTGCTTTCGACCTCTGCGACTGTTCAAGCGCCGGAGTTTCACGCACAGGTCCCTATGCGCCTGGGCCGCTACGAACTGGGATCGCTCCTCGGCCAGGGCGGCATGGGCCAAGTCTATTTGGCGCGCGATCCCCAGCTCGATCGCTCCGTCGCGGTCAAGCTCCTGGCGCATCGCCTTGCGGGAGATCCGCGCTGGCGCGCCCGCTTCCGCCAAGAAGCCAAGGCCGCCAGCGCCATCAACCACCCCAACATCTTGACCGTTCACGAAATCGGATCGGAGGGCGAGCGGCATTTCATCGTCATGGAGTACGTGCGCGGCAAGTCCTTGCGAGCCCGCCTGGCCCAGGGAACGATGCCTGTGCGCGAGGCGCTGGAGGTTGCCCTGCAAATCGCCGGCGCCTTGAGCGCGGCCCACGCCGTGGGAGTCGTGCATCGAGATCTCAAGCCGGAAAACGTGATGCTGCGCGAAGATGGACTGGTCAAGGTGCTCGACTTCGGTCTGGCATCGACCCAGCGCGCTCCCGATCCGGGCTCTAGGGCGGAACTCACCACGCCGGGCATGGTCATGGGCACGCTGGCGTACATGGCACCGGAACAGACCCGAGGACTGGAGCTGGACGCGCAGAGCGACGTGTTCAGCCTAGGCGTGATCACTTACGAAATGCTCAGCGGACGAACGCCGTTCGACGGCGCGACCCCTGCCGATCGCATCGTGTCCATCCTGGAGCGCCCGCCCGCGGCACTGGATCCACGGCTGGAGCGCGAATTGCCGGGCATCGGCGCCTTCCTCGAACGCTGCCTTGCCAAGCAACGCGCACAGCGCTGCGCGAGCGCGGAGCAGTTCGCCGCCGACTTGCGCCAGATCCAAGGCCGCATGGCGAACCCTGCGCCCGCGGCCATGCAGCCTCCCCCGGTGCGCTACGCGCGCAGCGGCAAAGTCGATATCGCCTATCAGGTCGTGGGCCAGGGACCGATCGACATCGTGTTCGTCATGGGCTGGGTCTCGCACCTGGAGTACTTCTGGAGCGAACCATCGTTCGCGCGCTTTCTGACTCGCCTCGCCACGTTTGCGCGGCTGATCCTATTCGACAAGCGCGGCACCGGACTTTCCGACCGTGTTCCAGACGAACAATTGCCGACGCTCGAGCAGCGCATGGACGACGTACGCGCCGTGATGGAAGCCGCCGGCAGCCGGCGCGCGGTCCTGTGCGGCGTCTCCGAAGGCGGGCCCATGTGCACCCTGTTCGCCGCCACCTACCCCGAGCGCACCAGGGCTCTGGTCATGATCGGCAGCTATGCGCGACGCATGCGGGACACCGACTATCCCTTCGGGCCCACGCCGGAGGAACGCGAGCAGTTCTTGGAACAGATCCGGCGCGAATGGGGTGGTCCCGTGGGCATCGAAACGCGCGCGCCCAGCCGCGCCGCGGACAACCAGTTTCGCCAGTGGTGGGCGGCCTACTTGCGCCACGGCGCGAGCCCCGGCGCCGCAGTGGCTTTGACACGCATGAACGGCGACATCGACGTGCGCAAGATCTTGCCTTCGATTCGCGTGCCCACGCTCGTCGTCCACCGAACGGCCGACGCCTGCCTGAGAGTTGGGGAAGGCCGCTACCTGGCTGATCACATCCCAATGGCGCGTTTCGTCGAACTGCCGGGCGCCGATCACTTGCCGTTCGTGGGCGACCAAGACCAGATCCTGGATGCGATCGAGGACTTCTTGCGCGATCTGCAGCCGGTCGCCACCCATGACGCTGTGCTGGCCACGATCTTGATCGCCGAGGCCAATCGCCCGCTGGCCGACTGGGACACAGCCGCGGTGCGCGAGCAACAAGGCCGCATCGTGTCACAACGCGAGGATGCTGTGGTCGCGATGTTCGACGGTCCGGCGCGCGCCGTCCGCGCAGCCGCGCGCCTTGGCGACGGTGCGGCTAGGAATGGCGCCCTGCTCAGCATTGGACTGCACACCGGCGAATGCGAAACGCGCGGCGACAGTCTGCGCGGCGTGGCCGTCGAGGCCACCCGCCGCATCGCCAGCCTCGCAGAGCCGGGCGAAGTGCTCGTGTCCGGCACGGTGCAAAACCTCGTGGCGGGCTCTGGTTTGCGCCTGGTGCCGCGCGGTCAGCACGACTTCGGCGGAGAATTGGGCGAGCTGCGCCTGTTCGCACTTCCGCGCAGTGCGCTCTAGCTAGGCGCGCTACGGCTTGGCGGCGAACAATTCCGTCAATTCGGTCTTCATGCGCGCCGTGCGCTCGGGTTGCTGCAGGGACAGATCGCGCAACTCGTGCGGGTCCAGGTCCCGGTCATAGAGCGCGAAATCGATTTCGCCGTCGGCTCGCGGCCTCCACAACAGGCTCCAACGCTCGTCGCGCATGACCGCTTCTCCCGCCCCGCGCGGCCCCAGTCCCACCACCGAGCGCGCGTCGAACGGCTTCTTCGTGTAGGAGTCCACCAGCGCCAATAGGCTTCTTCCGTCCCGGCGAGCGCGCGTGCGGTTCCACTGCTTGGCCCGCGGATCGACACCCATCCACTCTAGAAGCGTGGGTGTGATATCGGTCGTGTCCACCGGCCGCGCAAGCACACGCGAACCCGTCAGGGAAGCTGCGTGACGCAAGATCAAGGGCACCCGCACAGAGGGTGCGTGCACGGTTTGGGCGTAGGTGCCGTGCTCGAACAATTCGGCGCCAGTGACTCCGACCAGCACCAGGGCGGTGCTATCCCAGAACTTGTGCGCATCGGTCAATTCGCGCAAAGCCAGCAGAAAACTGCGCAACAAACTGGAGGTCACGGCCACTTCCCCGTCGTACAGATCGATCACGTGCTGCAAGTCCGCCGGCTCTGGGCGCGGCAACTTGGGGTCCGAGCGCTGCTGCAGCCATGCCCATCCGCCGCTGGCCTCGCCCTTGTACTCCGGATCCGAATAGATCTTGCGGTAGTCGCGCGGCACCAACTTGCGCGTCAACGTGTCCGAAAGCAGGAACAAGTCCGCGTAGCTGAGTCCATCCGCGCCCTTGCCCGGCATGGGCGGCAACGGGAAAGGCTCGAACGGCGGTTCGGGACCGCTGAGATGGATCCACAAGAACGTGCCGTGGGCCGCGCTCCAATCCTGTTCCTTGACCCACGGCACAGCCTTGGCGAGAACCTGCGCGTCCGAGGGCGCATGCACGTAGAAGTCGAAGCCCTGATCGAGGCCGGCCACTTGCTCCAAGTTCGGTCCGGCGACGAAGGCCACGGTGCGCATGCCGGCGCCGCGCAAGCTCTCGGCCAGGGTCGTCGACTCTTGCGCCAATTCCGTGGTCGCCTGGCCGACGGCCGGCGCGCGCCCGGTGTGAATCGCGGCCAAACTGCCCAGCGTGTCGGCAACGGCGCTGAAGGCGCTGGAAAAGCTCACGCCCGTTTCGGCGAGATCGTCGATGGCCAAATTGCGACCCATGTGCACTTGACCAGGATCGACCGACCAAGCCGTGGTCGGGCGGACGTACAGATACGAAGAGCAGTGATCGGCGCGCAGGCCGGAGATCGTGATCAACACCGCGTGCCGCGGGGCCACGCCGGGGCGCTCCGCGGAGCCGGAGCAGGCCCAACCCAGCAAGCACAACAGGCCCGCGAGCCCTGATCGCATGTGCAGCATCGTACGTGCAGTCTAACTGGCGGCGCGGCTAGGGTCCTGCCTTGGCCCAGGAAGGCAGGCTCGATTCCAAGCCCAGCAGGGGGCCGATCCACCACTGAAAAGCCAGGAAAATGAGCACGGCCGAGGCCAGGTCCAGCGCCAATCCGGCGCGCACCATGGAACGCATGGGCACCAGGCGCGAGGCGTACACGATCGCATTGGGCGGCGTGGCTACGGGCAGCATGAAACCCGCCGAGGCGGCCACGGCCGCCGGCAGCATGAGCCAGCGTGGATCCATGTCGGCGGCCACGGCCAGTTGCGCCAAGACCGGCATCATCACGGCGCAGATGGCTGTGTTCGAAGCGATTTCCGAGAGCGCGATGAGGAGCAGGATGACGCCCAGAACCACGGCCCAGGTCGGCGCCGGGGCGATCCAAGGGGCCATGGCCTGACCCAGTGCTCGATCCAGGCCGCTGGATTGGAAGGCCCGCGACAAACAAAAACCGCCCCCGATCAGCAACAAGACGTCCCAAGGAATCTTGGATGTCACCTCCCACTCTAGGAGCATGCACTTGGAACCATCCGGCAAGCGCACGGGCACCAGGAACGCCAGCGCCGCCAAAGCGAGGGCCACGGTCGCGTCGCTGGCGAACGCTTGCTCGGGCAGTGCGCCCAGCGTGCGCGCCAAGGCGTTGCCCCAGCCGGGAAGATGTTGCTCGAACAGCACCAGGTCCGAACGCGTGATCCACAACAAGACGGCGAGCAAGAAAATGGCAGCCATCGAGCGTTGCGGCTTGGTCCACGGCCCCAAGCTGCGGCGCGTTGCCGCGACGACTTCGGACCCAGCCAGCGCGCTCCCGCCGGCCCCCGGACTCACGCGCGTCAAGAGCCATGCGCACGCCAAGGCCCACAGCAAAGACAGCGGCACGAAAGCCGCCATCCAGGTCGAGAAACTCGATGTCGGACCGCTAGGAAATAGCTGGCGAAACTGCCCTAAGTACACCTGATTGGGCGCGGTTCCCACGGGGGTCGCGACACCGCCGATCGAGGCCCCGTAGGCAATGCCCAGCATCAAAGCCGTGCCAAAGGCCGCGTGGCGCGCACGCTCCGCTTGATTTCCCAATGCGTGCGAGGCCGTGGCGGCGACCACCGCGGCGCCCGAGGGCAAGAGCATCAAGGCCGTGGCCGTGTTGTTCATCCACATCGAACACGCTGCGGAAGCCAGCGTGAATCCGAACACCAGCCGGCTCGGACGCGTGCCGAGCTTGTCGACGATGAACAGGGCCATGCGCTTGTGGACACCCCAGCGCTCGAGCCCGAGCGCGAGCAAGAAGGCGCCGAGGAACAGCAACACCAAATCGTCCATGTAGGGCGCTGCCGCTTCGCGCGCAGGCAACACGGCCAGCAGCGGAAACAAAATCGCCGGGATCAGCGAGGCCACGCCTACGGGAACGGCTTCGCTGATCCACCAGATGGCCGTCCAAACCGTAACTGCGGCCGTGCGCTCCTGGACTGGAGTCAGTCCAGTCTCTAGACCCAGAACCGCGAAAAATGCCAGCGGTCCAAGCCACGGCCCGAAACCGCGCGCGCTCATCACGCCTCGCCAAGTTCCTGGGCCATCCAGGCTCGATAGGCGGGCAGCACGTGCTCCAGAGTCACGAACACGAGCTCCGGGACCTGGTAGGGATGCACCAGTGCGAGGCGCGCTTGCAGCGCCGCGCGCTTTGCGCCCGTGGTCTTGAGCCACACCTGCACCTCGGAGGACTCCTCGATGTTTCCCTGCCAGTGGTAGATGCTCAGCGCGCCGGGTACCAAGGTGGCGCAAGCGGCGAGCCTGTGCTCGACCAAGTCCCGCCCCAAGCGCCGTGCGCTTTCTAGGTCGGGCAAGGTCGTCCAGGCCACTAGGGGCTGCACGTCTGGGCTCTCGGGCTGCATCGGAGCGTCGCGAGCGTACGGTACACTTTGCCCCCCCATATGCCCATCCTTCGTGACGCCGTGCTGGCGCTCTTGCCGCGAGTTCCTCGGCCCATCATGCGGCGTATCGCGTCGCGCTACATCGCCGGCGAGACGTTGCCGGAAGCGCTGGACAAGATCCAAGCCCTGGCCCGGCGCGGCCACACCTCGATATTGGACATCTTGGGCGAGGATGTGACCACGCCTGAAGGTGCGCGCGGCGTGGCCGACGAGTACCTGGCGGCAGCCGAGCAACTGGCCCAGACCAAGCTGGACTGCTACGTGTCGATCAAGCCGACCCACGTGGGCTTGCGGCTGGGCGAAGCGCTGGCCTTGGAGGGCTACCGCAGGCTCGCGAAGCACCTCGCGAAACTGGATCTGTTCCTGCGCGTCGAGATGGAAGACCACACGACTACCGATGCCACGCTGCGCATGTTCGAAGCCTTGGCCCGCGACTTCGAGAACGTTGGAATCGTGCTGCAATCGCGCCTGTTTCGTACGCCCGACGACATTCGCCGTTTGCAGGCCCTGGGCCCGATCAACGTGCGCCTGGTCAAGGGCATCTACCTGGAGCCGCCAGCGATCGCGCACGTCGATCCGGAGCCGATTCGCCAGGCCTACTTGGAGTGCTCGCGCCTCTTGCTGGACCAGGGCGCCTTTCTGTCGTACGCAACGCATGACGCCTCGATGGCCGAGGGCGTGCTGGCGCAACTGCGCGAACGCCAATTGAGCAGCGAACGCTACGAATTCCAGGTCTTGCTAGGAGTGCAGGAACACCTGTGGGACAAGTGGAAGCAAGCTGGGCATCCGGTGCGCGTGTACGTGCCCTTCGGCCCCGAGTGGCGACCTTACTCCCTGCGCCGGCTCAAGAAGAACCCTGAGATTCTGGGCCACGTGATGCGGGCGTCGTTGGGGCTCTCGTAGCCGCGCGCCGCTCGCGCACGGCAAGTGCGCTGCTCGGTAAGCGAACTACTTGCCCAGCGCCAAACGCCGCGCGAGCACTTCGCTCAACTGACCGGTCTTGAGAATCTTGTGCTGCGTGGTCTGGAAATCGTAGGCCACGCGGTGCCATGTGACCGCGGCCGGCTTTCCCGGTCCATTGGCTTCGAGCACCGCGTAAGCCGCGCGGTTGTCGCTGTCGCGCGGTTGCCCCACCGAGCCGACGTTGACGAAGTACTTGCTGGCTTCGGCCATGGAGAGTCGCAGCGTGGATTCGCCGGCCAGGCCGTGGAATCGCAGACTCTCGTCGTGCATGCCCGGGTGGTGCGTGTGCCCGGCCACGGCCACGCTCTCGAAGCTGGCGAAAATGCCGCGCAACTTGTCCGGATTGAGGAAACCGTCGGTGGACAGCACGTACTCGCGCACCGGATCGCGTGTCGAGCCATGCACGAACACGAAACGCCCCTCGCTCTTGGACAGCGGCAAGGCCTTGAGCCAGCGCCAGCGCGCCTTTTTTTCCGGCGAGCTGTACCACTGCGGCTGCATGCAGGCACGCGTGTACTCGATGGCGCCGCGCGCATGTGGATTGAAGTCCGAGGCGTCGCGAAACAAAGCTTCGTCGTGGTTGCCCAGCAAACAGAACGTGCAGCGCGCTCGCACGAGGTCGACGCAATACTCCGGTTCGGGACCGTAACCGACCACGTCTCCCAAGCAATACACGGTCTTCAGCCCCTGCTGGTCGATGTGTGCAAACACCGCGTCCAGCGCTTCTCGGTTGGAGTGCAAATCCGAGATGATGGCGACCTTCATCGAGCGTTCGGTGCCCCCAGATCTTCCAAGGCCGAGGCCACCAGCGCGTCCCGGCTGGCAGCCAGGCTGGTGCGCAGCGTGGCCCCCGAGGCCTTGGCATGTCCCCCGCCACCAAAGCGCCGCGCCAGCTTGTTGACATCGAATCCAGTCTTGCTGCGAGCGCTGAGTTTGACGGAACCGTCTTTCTGCTCGCGCAGGAAGATCACCACTTCCACCGTACGCACCGAACGCAACAAGTCGAGCAGATCGTCGGTTTCGACCAAGTCGGGTTCGCCCGCGCGCGGCGCGGGCATGGCCAGCACGGCGAGGCGTCCCTGGGCGTGGTATTGCAGGTGCGTCAAAGCGCGCGCCATTCCCAGCGGGTGCTCACGCGCCTGGCGTTGGTAGATGGAGTTGTACAGGCGCGAGGGATCCACTCCGGCCTGGGCAGCTTCCGTGGCCGTCTCGAAACACTCGGCGTTGGTGTTGGAGTACTTGAACCAGCCCGTATCGCTGACCAAAGACGTGAAGAAGCCGTAGGCCATGGCGGCGTTCGTCTCGAGCTGGAACGCCTTGGCCATTCGCCTAACGAGGATGCCCGTAGCCGAAGCTCCCGAGTCCACATAGGCCTCGTCCCACCAGGGCTGACCGTGGAACAGGTGGTGGTCGATGACGAGCTTCTTGGAGGGATGATTCTCCATGGCGCCCTCCATCGGACCGCAGCGCGAGATCTCGCAGAAATCGAGCACGCACACGACGTCGTGGGCCGGCAGGCTGGAGCCGTCGAAGACTTCGAATCGCGCGTTCTCGCTCAAGTAGTCGTACTGCGGCGCGATGGGATCGGGATTGACGATGCGCACCTCCTTGCCAATGGCCTTGAGCACAGCATGCAGCGCGGCCTGCGAGCCAAGGCAGTCACCGTCCGGACGAACATGTCCGCACAAAAGGAACCTGCGCTGCGACCGGATCAAATCCAGGACTGCTGCGGGAGGTTGGATCCGGCCTTCCGGCTGAATCCGTTGCGTACTTGCGTGCATGCGGCTTGACTACTGTCTCTGGTAAGGAAAGGCCGGCGCCGGTTGCGCCTGGCAGGGTTGCAATCCGGTGAAGATAAACCCAAGCAGCACCGAGTGCACCCTTAGGAACGTCGGAAGCGGCTTTTGGAGCCACGTTTGGAGCTTGTTAGCGCCCTCCAAGCCAGGTGCGAACGCCCATGGTGCCCGCGCGAGCGGTCCCTGCGCAGGCTGTCACGGCATCGAGAAAAGGACGGGCTCCGGCGGAGGGACAGTTCCAAGCTGCGATATCGGCCCGCGCGCCCGGTTCGAGCACTCCGATCGGGACCGGGCCTAAGAAAGCCTCGCCCGCGATCTGCGTGGCCATGGAAAACACGCGTTCGGGCTCGAGCCATGCGAAACTGCGGCGCATCAAAGCCATCTCGCGCCGCATGTCCAGCTCGGCGTTGCTGGCCAAGGAGTCCGTGCCCAAGGCCACGCGCACGCCGGCCTTGAGGTAGCGCGCAAGCGGAAATGGCGCGCGCTGGAACCAGGCATGGCTGCCGGGGCAATGCACGAGCAAGGCACGGGCCGCGGCAACGCGCTCCATTTCGCCGGCCCCCGGGTGGTTGCCGTGAACCAAGATCAAGCGCGGGCCCAATAGGCCTGCCTGCGCGAGCAGGTCCAGGCCGGATCGCTTGGGCGATGGACCAAGTACCTCGGCCAGGGGGCCAAGGCCGCGCTCGAGCCACAAGAGTTCGTGTTCGGTCTCCGACCAATGAATCGTGCACGCCAGCGATCGACGCACTGCAATGCGCGCGACGTGCGCCAGCAATTCCGGGGAAACAGTGAAAGACGCGTGGGGCGCGACACCTTCGGTGCAGAGCGCGCGCCTTTGCAGAGCGCGTTCGATGCGGGCCGACGCAGCACGCGTGCGGGAGGAATCGAAAGCATCCAAGACCTCGCGGCACCACAGCACGCGCAAGCGCGTCGGCGAGGCACGTTGCACGCCAAGCCCGAGCGAGTCGATGTCCACGACGGCGGTTGTCCCGCTAGTGGATAGTTGCGCAAAGGCCTTGGACTTGGCGCGCGCCAGACCCGAACGCGGCCAGGCGCCGCGGACCTGGATCAGAGCGCGCACCCAGGCAGCGAAATTCGGACCTGGTTCGAGTTGGCCCGCGAGGGCAGAGAGCTCCAAGTGGGCGTGCGCATTGACTAGGCCGGGAGTGAGCCACTGTGCGCTGCAGTCCACTTCGCGCGCACCGGCCCTGACACGCCGCAGCCCGGCTGCGTGTCCCAGCACTTCCACCACCACACCGCCGCGCACGACCACGGCGGCTGCGCGCGTTGCAACCAGCGGCTGGCTGCGCTGCACGACGCCGCGGGCGAAAAAGACCGCGGCGCGTGCGAACGGCTTCGACGAATTACTCAGGCTGCGCTCGGATGCGCAAGTTGGTCACACCCAGGAGCTTGGGGATCTCGGCGCTAGAGCTGTCGAACACGAGTGCGTAGCGCACGATGTCGGGCCTAGGCGTGAACTCATTGAGTTCAGCCGGGTGCCGCACCCAGGGCGTAAGCGAGCTGGGAACGATGCCGCCGCTGGAATTCGTCACGTCCACGTTGCAAGGATCGGCGATGTTGCCGCTGGTCTTGGCGCCTTGGAAGCGCACGACCAAGGGCGCGGCCGTTTGGCCGACTTGCAGGTCGCGATTGAGCAATTCGCCCCAGAATTCTTGGGGCGAGCTGCCGCCGAACACGGCCGACGTGCGATACGAAACAGTCACCGGCGGACCGCCTAGGTTCAGGATCACGTCCATGTCCCAGCCGACCGTGGATGCGCCGGCGTCATCCTCCTCGAAAACCAGTTCCAAGAAGTTGCCGGCGGGCTTGAGCCAGCAGGACTGCGCCCCGCTGAACGAGTCGGGCAGGGTGTTTTCCGCTTCCCAAGTGCCGACACTGAGCCACTTCTTGGAAGTGGGGTCGAGCGGGTCGGTGGGCAGAATTCCGAGCGCCAAGGTGTTTTGATTGAGCGTGTTCAGTCCTTCGATCCGCACCAGGCCAGCGCCGCCTGCGCCGCCCGCCGATGTAGCCACGCCGGTTCCACCGACGCCGCCTTGCACGACGACACGCCCCGGGCCACTGGCCAAGCTGATGGTCCGGGATTGCAACAGCGCAGCGCCGCCGGCGCCGCCGCCGCCCGGGGTCGCGGAAAGTTCGTTGATCAGGCCGCCCGTGAGGAACGAACCGCCGGCGCCGCCGCCGGCGTCGACGCGTCCGTTCAGGGACACTTGGCGACCACCCACGAGTTGGACGGCGCCGCCACCACCCCCACCCGCGCCCGCGCTGTGATCGAAGAACTTCGTGATGCTGCCCACTCCGGTGATGCACGCGCCGCTGGCGACGGTCCATTCCGAGAGCGAGACGTGCATGCCGCCGCCGCCGCCGCCCGCGCCGCCGCGCAAATAGCCGAGCTTTGGCGTGAGTTTGCGCACAACGGGAGGTGCGTTGGGATCTTCAATCCCCAGGCCCGCGGAGTTTCCGCCCGGCGTTTGCGACGGCGTGTTGGAACCGCCCTGGAAGCTCGTGGTAGTTAGAGCCACG
>JAKFYL010000006.1 GCA_021730845.1 Planctomycetota bacterium
TGGTGGCACGGACTGCGGCGCCACGAGCGGCGCGAGCAGCAACCACGAGCTGGCAAACCAGGCGAGCATCGGCGGCTGCAGCTACTTCTTCTCGCCGAAGTCGATCTTGGGGGCTTGGTCCAGGTTCGCTTCGGGGAAGGAAAGTTGCGGCTTGGGCTCGAATCCAAAGATCCCCGCCAGCACACTGCCCGGGAATTTGCGGGTGGCCGTGTTGTAGGTGTTGACCGTGTCGATGTAGTCCTTGCGGGCCACGCCGATGCGATTTTCCGTGCCTTCGATCTGATCTTGCAGGGAAAGAAAGCCCGCCGTGGCTTTGAGCTCGGGGTATTTTTCCGCCACGACCATCAGGCGCGAGAGCGCGGTTCCCAGCTGGCTTTGGGCCTCGGTCCACTGCTTGACTTTGGCCGGATCGGACAAGTCGCTGGGCGTAATGTTGATCTGCCCGACCGAAGCGCGAGCCTCGACTACTTTCTGCAGCGTTTCTTGTTCGAAATTCGCGGCTCCCTTGACCGTCTCGACCAGTTGCGGAATGAGGTCGAAGCGCCGCTTGTACTGGCTTTGGATTTCGCTCCAGGCCGCCTCGATCTTGGTGTCGGAGGAGACCAGGCGGTTGTAGGTCGACACGCCGCAGCCGCCGAAGGCGATCAAGGCCAAGATGAGCCCGGCCAGGATGGGAGAAATCTTGCCGCATTGCGCGGCAAGGCGCGGTGAGGATCGGCGCAGGGAAGGCCTGTGGTGCAGAAAGTCCATGTCTGTATTGCTTGGGGGGGAAGTGTGTGGAGGGGGGCGGCAGGACGGCGATTGGAGTCGTGCCGCCGGACAGTCTACGAAGACAGGCGCGCTTTCTTCGCCCAAAGGTGTTCCCGCACTAGGCAAGGCGGGCCGCGCGCTGCAACAGGTCGCGTGCATCGAGCACTAGATCGGCGCGAGTGCGAGGGTCGAAGCGCTGCTCGAATTGCCCGTGCAGCGGCCAGACAGCGCTGCGCAGCGCTTGCACGGCGGCCCCTGCGCCGCTGGAGCGCTCGCGCCCGGCGGCGCGCGCCAGCGCCGTGTCCAAATCGACTTCCAGGTACACGCTGCGGCCCTGGAACACGCGCAGCCGCGGGTGCAGCAGGTAATCGCCTTCCAGGATCAGCAACTGGTCTGGCGCCACGGGCGGTGCGCTAGGCACCTGGGGCGCGGCCAATTGACCGCGCGAGTGCGGCTCCAGCACTTGCTCGAGCAACGCTTCGATGTCGAAGCCCGCTTCGAGCGGATCTTGCCCGCCGGCCCGCTCGCGCGAGGGCCCAACAGCCGCCTGGGACTGGTGCCCACCCGATACGCGGCGAAACGCGTCCAGGGAAACCACTTGGCATGCTTCGCCGCGCGCGCGCAAACAGCGCGCCACGTCCCGAGCGAAGATCGTCTTCCCACTGCAAGGTCGGCCCGTGATTCCCAGACGCGAAAGAGCCTTGGGTCGCGGCTTGCCGCGCGCGAACCCGAGCGCGTCGAGCACGGACTCGATCCAGCGCACGCGCCAAGTAAGCACATCCGCGAGCTCCGCCAAGGAATCCAGTCGCAGGATGTCGGGTGCCTCGGCCAGAGCTAGCTCGTGCACGAGCACGAAGGGCAAGGCATTCTCTTGGGCGGCGCGCCAATCCACATCGCGATCGCCGACCATGAGCGCGCTGCGCGTGTCCAATTCTTGGGTCAATTGCTCCAGCATGTCGGCCTTGGAATTCACGCCGGACGATTCCAAGCAACGCGCGGAATCGACCCACCGGCCAAGACCTGTCTGTGAGAGCTTGCCGTCGAGGTAGGCTCGCGAACAGTTGCTGGCTACACCGACCTTTACGCCATGGGCGCGCAAGAACTCGAGGATCCGCTGTGCGTGCGGTAGCGCTTCCCCATTCGGCCGCACGAGCGTGCCCTCGAGGTCGAACACAACCAACTCGAAAGCCAAGGGCTCAAGCGGCATGGGAGAAGTTCTTGATGGGTTGCAAACGGCGTTTGGGGCGAGCCCCGTGCCGGCCTTCGAATGCAGCCCGGCCCGTGCCTCTAGGCTTGCTCCAAAGGATGGCTTACAACATGGCCTACGCTAGTCTTCCATGGCATCGGCATCCACCCCCACCGCGGACGCTTTGTCCGTCCGCGATTTGCGCAAGTCCTACGCGCTGCCCCGTGGCCAGAAACACGAGACCGCTGCCGACACACAGGCAAGCGCGTCCGTAATCCTCGACATTCCGCAGCTGCGTTTGGCGCGCGCAGAAGAGCTCGCCCTGTCGGGACCAAGCGGCAGTGGAAAAACCACGCTGCTGCACGCCATCGCCGGCATCTTGCCGGTCGACAGCGGAGTGATCGAGCTGGCAGGCCGCGACATGACGCGCATGGGCGAGGCCCAGCGCGACCGCTGGCGCGCGCGGCACCTCGGCTACGTGTTCCAGAATTTTCAGTTGCTGGAAGGCTTCTCGGCCCTGGAAAACGTATGCCTGCCGATGATGTTCGCAGGCTCCGTGGACGAGTCCCGCGCGCGCTCGTTGCTGGACCGGGTCGGCCTGCAGTCGCGCCTGCACCACCGACCGCGGCAGCTTTCCGTGGGCCAGCGGCAGCGGGTGGCGCTCGCGCGCGCCTTGGCCTCGAAGCCGGCGCTGGTGATCGCCGACGAGCCCACGGGTAGCCTCGACAGGGAGCAGGCGCGCGCGGCCTTGGCCCTATTGCGCGATACCTGCCGCGAGAACGGGTGCGCTTTGCTGCTGGTGAGTCACGACCAGGACATCTTGGGTGCTTTCGATCGCCGCCTGGACCTGGATGCATTGCAGCGCCAATCCAAACAGCGGTCATGACCTCCCTGCGCTGGAATGTGTTCTTGCTCGTGCGCCGCAGTTTGGCGCGCCACCGGCTGTCGACGATGGTCACTGCCATCTCGCTCGCGCTGGCCTCTGGCCTGGTCATGGCGCTGTTCGCGCTGCAGGGGCAGAGCCGCACGGCTTTCACCGGCAATGCCTCGCCTTTCGATGCGGTACTGGGAGCACGCGGCAGCCAATTGCAATTGGTGCTCAACTCCGTATTCCATTTGGAAACGTCGCCGGGGAACCTGCCCTGGTCGCGCTACACGCAGATCGCGGCCGACGCGCGCGTGCGCACGGCCATTCCTCTGGCGGTCGGGGATCACTACCGCGGTTTTCGCGTAGTCGGCACGCGCGCGCAGTTGTTCGATCGCGGGCAAATCGAAGCCTGCGCTCTGGATGTGGCCGCGGGCCGCGCGTTCGACGAAGACCTACGCGAAGCGGTCGTCGGTAGTCAAGTCGCGCGCCGCGCCGGACTGACCGTCGGCTCTTCGTTCCAGCCTTCGCACGGGCTCAGCGGCGATCACGAACACGACGAGGATTACCTCGTGGTGGGCGTGCTCGCCCCCACCGGCACAGCTGCGGACCGAGTGATTTGGATTCCGATCGATGGTGTCTTTCGCATGGGCGGACACGTACTGCGCGGCGCTGGCGAGGAGTACCACGCCGACCACGAGCACGAAATCCCGGGCGAACACAAAGAAGTCAGCGCCGTACTGCTCAAACTCGCCAGCATGGAGGCCGGCGTGGCGCTGGACCGCGAAATCAATCGCCAGGCCCAGGAGGCCACGCTGGCATTCCCCATCGCGCGCTCGGTGGCCGAATTGTTCGACAAGTTGGGCTGGATGGTGCGAGTGTTGGAGCTGGCCGCTTACCTCACGCTGCTGGTCGGCGCTGGCGGCGTGCTGGCCAGCCTGTACAACACGTTGGCCACGCGCCGGCCAGACTTCGCCATCGAGCGCGCCTTGGGCGCGCGCCGCTCGACCTTGTTCAGCTCGCTGGTGCTCGAGTCGGCGACGATTGCGGCGCTGGGGGCCGTGTTCGGATGGCTGGTGTACGCCCTCATCCTGGGTGTGGCGGCCGGCTTGCTGCGCGAGCGCGTGGGCGTAGTCGTGAGTCCGCTGGCCTGGCATCCCGTTTTGCTATGGGCGCCGCTGGGAACGGTGCTGCTAGGGGCCGTGGTTGGGTTGATTCCCGCCATCGGCGCCTACCGGACGAATGTCGCGGAGAACCTTCCATGAGCAGCGCGCACGGACGGGCCGGCAAGGCGATTTGGGTGGCGCTAGCGCTCGTCGCCGCAGCGGCCCTGGCCTGGTGGAGCTGGCGCAAGTTTGCTGCTCCGGCTCCGATCGACGCCTCGCGCACGGGGCCCAACGTAGATATTGCGCTGCGCGGCAAACCTCTGCGCTCGGCCCCGGAAGCGAAGCCAGCGCCAGCCGGTGGTTCCACGGTAGTGGCAGCACCGCCGGCCGCAAACGCGACGGCGAACGAATGGACGGCTCTGGACGTGGCCGATCTTTCCAACTTCGACTACGAAGATGGCGGCCAGGACATTCCGCCGGAAATTCAGGCCTGGAATGGCAAGCAGGTCCAAATCCACGGCTACATGAACCCCACGCGCTTCACCAAGGAGGGCGTGGCCGAGTTCATGTTGACGGCTTTCCCAGGCGCGTGCTGCTTCGGCTCGATTCCGCGCCTCAACGAATGGGTCGTCGTGCGCATGCCCGAAGGCCAATCGACCGAATACGCGTACTACGCCCCCATCGCGGTCCAAGGCGTGCTCGAGGTCGGAGAAGAAGTAGTCGACGACGTCGTACAAAGCCTGTTTCGCATGCAGGCGCTGATGGTGGCGATCGAAGACTAGGCGGCCGGAAATTCGGGTCGATGCGCGCGTTTTCTGGACGAATCCGTCCTACGACTGAACTAATCTGGGCTACTCATGGCACACGGAGCAGACGAAAACACACCTCCGCCCTGGAGCTGGGGGCCCGCGCGCGCCGCGGCCCGTGGAGTCATGGCTCCGGTCGAGCGCTTCCTAGCGATCCAAACGTCGAGCAGCATGTTGCTGCTGCTGGCCGCCGCGGCGGCACTGGTGTGGGCCAACTCCCCGTGGAAGGCCGGCTACACAGCCCTGTGGGAAACGCCGATCGGCTTGAGCTTTGGATCGCTGGCCTTCGAGCGCAGCTTGGGTTGGTGGATCAACGACGGGTTGATGGTGATCTTCTTCTTCGTGGTCGGACTCGAAATCCGGCGCGAAATCCACGCCGGCGAGTTGTCCGACATGCGCCGTGCCGCGCTGCCGCTCACGGCAGCCTTGGGCGGAATGCTGGTACCAGCTCTGATCTACGCGGGGCTCAACCGCGGCCGACCGACGCTCGATGGCTGGGGGATTCCGATGGCAACCGATATCGCCTTCGCGGTCGGTGTGCTGGCCTTGCTCGGCAAGCGTGTGCCACCAGCACTGCGCATCTTGCTGCTGGCCTTAGCCGTGATCGACGACCTGGGTGCCATCCTCGTGATCGCGTTCTTCTACTCGAGCGGAATCGAACTGGTTGGCATGCTCGTGATGGCGGGCGGCGTGCTGGGCGTGCTCGGCATGCAAGGCGTTGGCGTGCGCTTGCCGTGGGCCTATGTGCTGCCGACGCTGGCTGTATGGGGGGGAGCCTACGCCGGCGGTATTCATCCGACATTGGCCGGCGTGATCGTTGGCCTGCTCACTCCCGTCCGCGCCTGGTTCGGTAGCGACGGTTTCGTGGCGCGGGCCACGCAGCACGTCCATACCTACCGCGCGGCGACCGACAACCACGCGCGCATGGTGCAGCTCGATCGTCTTGGCCTGGCCAGCCTCGAGGCCGTGGCCCCCGTCGAGCGTCTGCAACATCGACTGCATGGATGGGTGGCCTTTGGAATCATGCCGCTGTTCGCCCTGGCCAATGCGGGAGTCACGTTGGGCAGCGCCGAATTTGCCGGCGACGGAACCAGCGTCTTGAGCGGTGTAGTGCTCGGCTTGGTACTGGGCAAGCCCATCGGAATCGTTTGCCTATCCTGGCTCGCGGTGCGCCTAGGCGTGGCGGCTTTGCCCCAAGGGGTGAGCTGGAAAGGCGTCATGATCGTCGGGCTCGTTGCCGGAATCGGTTTCACCATGTCCATCTTCATCGCGGGCTTGGCGCTTCCGCCCGGACCGATGCTCGAAACCGCCAAGCTGGCCATCTTGGGCGGCTCTTGCTTGGCCGCCGTCGTGGCCCTGGCGACGGGTTGGTGGACGCTTCGCCCAGCACTCGCGGCCGGAGCAGCGCGCACGGCAAGTGAGGCCGAAGGTTCGACCGCCAAGTGAGGCCTGCTAGCCGCTCAGGCGCGTTCGCCGGACGTGCGCCGCAGGCCCTGCACCAAGAGTACACCCAGGGTTACAACCACCAGCGGGAACACGAATTCGAGCATGGCCACGTTGAAACGCGGCAGGGCGTCGTGCCCTTTGGAATCGAGCACGAGGTAAGCCAAGTAGACGACGTAGGCCAGCAGGAAAAACACCCCCTCCCAGCGTGCCAGAAAGCCGCGCGCCATGGCCAAAGGGGCGAGAGCGATCGCGGCCGCAAGCATCACGGGCAAGTCGAAATGCAAGACCGACGGTGGGACCTCGAGCGCGCCGACCCCGAACTGGGAGGAGAGGCCTAAAATGAGCAGCAAATTGAAAATATTGCTGCCGACCACGTTGCCCACGGCGATGTCACGCTCCCCGCGCCAGGCCGCCATGAGCGAAGTCGCGACCTCGGGCAAGGAGGTGCCTGCGGCGACAATCGTGAGCCCGATCACCGTCTCGCTCATGCCAAGCAGACGCGCGAGGTCCACGGCCCCGGAAACGAAGAAGCGCGCGCCGAGCACGAGCAACGCGAGTCCAGCGAGAACCAGCGTCACCGATAGCCAAGCAGGCTTGATCGGCACCTGCGGATCATTTGGGCTGGCCTGTCTGCGTCCTTCGCGAACAGTGAAAACGAGGTAGCCGACGAACACGACCAGCATCATGATCCCATCGACGCGCGAGTACCGCCCATCGAGGGCCATCACCAGGCCGAGCAGCGAAGCGCACACCATGATCGGCACGTCCACGCGCAGGACTTGGCGCGAAACGACCAGCGGCGCCAGGAGCGCTGAAGCTCCCAGTATGAACAGCACGTTGAAGGTGTTGCTGCCGACGACGTTGCCGACCGCAAGGGCTCCGCTGCCTTCGAGTTGGGCCCCGATACTGACCGCAACTTCGGGCGCGCTCGTACCGAAGGCCACGACCGTAAGTCCGATCACGAGCGAGGAAAGACCGAGCCGCGCCGCCAGGGAAGACGCGCCGCGAACCAGCAGTTCGCCGCCAGCCACAAGCAGTACAAGCCCGCCAAGCAACGCCATCCAGATCATGCGGGCCAGCATGCCAACTGCCCGCGGCGAGCGCGAGCACAACCGAGCTTGGGGGAAAGGTCCATGGGAGCGCCCTGGGCCAAAGGCGCCCGTGGACGCCCCTACCCCGTGACCCGATTCCCGGCGCGGCCACTGGATAGGCACCAAGCGCGCGCTATCCTCTGCACGCGGGTTTCCGCGCACGACCGTATCCAGAAACCACCACCAAAACGCGCGGCCGGACTGCCCGTCACGCCTGGCGCGCCCCGCGACTCGCTGGCCGCTGCCCCCCTCTCTCCAAAACCATTGCTCATGTCGACGTTTCAACAGCAGTTCGAAAAGGTCAAGTCCCAACCCGGCTTCATTGCAGCGCTCGATCAGAGCGGCGGCAGCACCCCCAAGGCGCTGCTTCTGTACGGCGTGGCCGAAAGCGCCTACTCGGGTGAAGCGCAGATGTTCGCCAAGGTGCACGACATGCGCACGCGCATCGTCACGAGTCCCAGCTTTGGCGGAAACCGCGTCTTGGGCGCGATCCTGTTCGAGGACACCATGGATCGCACGATCCAAGGCAAGCCCAGCGCGCGTTATCTGTGGGATGTGAAGCAAGTCGTCCCGTTCCTCAAGGTGGACAAAGGCCTGGCGGAAGAAAAAGACGGGGCGCAGACCATGAAGCCCATGCCGGAGCTGGCCAAGTTGCTGGCGCGCGCCAAGGAGAACGGCGTGTTCGGAACGAAGATGCGCTCGGTGATCAAACTCGCCAACTCGGCCGGCGTGAACGCCGTGGTCAGCCAGCAATTCGAGGTGGGGCGCCAGATCTTGGCTGCTGGCCTCATTCCGATCATCGAGCCCGAAGTCGACATCAAGAGCCCGCAAAAGGCGGAAGCCGAAACCTTGCTCAAGGCAGCGATCCTGGCCCAGCTGGGCAAGCTCGCCAAGGATCAAAAAGTGATGCTCAAGCTGACCCTGCCCAGCAAGGACAACTTCTACGCCGAGCTGGTCAAGCACCCCAACGTGCTGCGCGTCGTGGCGCTTTCGGGCGGCTACTCGCGCGCCGACGCCAACAAGATCCTGGCCCGCAACAACGGGGTCATCGCCAGCTTCTCGCGCGCATTGACCGAGGGGCTGACGGCCCAGCAAAGCGACGCCGAGTTCAACAAGGCCTTGGACACGGCCATCGAGAGCATTTTCCAGGCCTCGAAGACTTAGGGCTGCGATGAGCGCGGCACAGT
Organism: Planctomycetota bacterium; assembly: GCA_021730845.1. GTDB lineage: Bacteria > Planctomycetota > UBA1135 > UBA1135 > JAKFYL01. Next base: position 8,438 of record JAKFYL010000006.1, read on the forward strand.
ACGCGTTCGAGGTGCACGACGAGCGACTAGCGATTGCGAGGCTGGCACAGGACGCGCCGGTGCCGGCCTGGGCCCAGGGGCGCTTCGTTCACATTACGCGCACGCCCGCTGAACTCTCGATCGTATGCGCCCAGGAACACGTGCCCGCGGACGTGCGCCACGAACGCGACAAGGTCGCCCTGGGCATCGTGGGAACGGTGCCCATGACGGTCGTGGGCTTGCTGGCCAAGCTGTGCACCGCACTCGCGGCCGCCAAGGTCCCGGTCTTCGTCATTTCGACCTATGACACCGACTGGCTGCTCGTCGACGGCAAGCGCCTGCAAGCCACCAAGCAGGCACTCGAAGGCGCTGGCTACGCTGTGCGAACCTAAGTCAGCACCGTCAGGATAGGCGACCCCGGTTGCTGGCCCCCCACCCGACTCCTGGAAGGACACATGCGACGAGAACTGTTGCGCGCGTTCGTTGCGCAGGCCGAAGGACGTCGTTCCCGCTGCTACCGCGATAGTCTGGGGATCGCCACGATCGGAGTCGGGATCAACTTGGAGGAGCCGCGCAACATCGCGCGTCTAGAGCGCTTGGGACACGCATCGGCCGATGTCATCCAGGGCTTGGTTACGCTGAGCGATAGCGAACTGGATGCGTTGCTCGATGAGGACCTCGAACTCGCGATGGCCGACGCTCGCGCCGTGGTTTCGAACTTCGATGAGCTCGACCATGCCCGCCAAATCGTGCTGGTGGACATGGCCTTCAACTTGGGTCGCACACGTCTGGCCGGTTTTCGACGCATGTGCGCGGCGTTGGAAAGCCGAGACTTTGCAGCCGCGGCCAGCGAAATGCAGGACAGCATCTGGTACCGGCAAGTGCGCTCGCGCGGAGAGCGCAACGTTGAAGCGATGCGCAGCGGAGTACTGCCCGCCGCCTTGCAGAGCTGAGCCGGCGCGCTCGCTAGGGGTTTGGACGCGCGAGCACGCGCTCGCGTTTCTTCCTGGAGCCAACGCTACGCCCAAGTGCGTAGACCAGTGCGCGCTTTGCAGCCATAACGCGTAGTGTGACTTCTCGCCCGGCGACCTATGCTGCAAGCAGTTCGATTGTGCGACCTGGGCACCGTTCCCCACCTGCGTATCCTCATGAAGCATGCATCCTTGGTCCTGATGTCGCTCGTGCTTGCCGGCATGGCCGGCAGCGCGAGCGCGCAAACCGTATTTGTGGACACAGCGAGCGATGTGACCGACTTCGGTGGCGCCCAACAAGTCGCCGATCTGCCCGGCCCAGACGGCAAGACTTCCCTGGCGGAGGCGGGTCTGGCTTCAGACAACACACCGGGGGTTCAAACCATTGGGTTCCATGTCCCGCAGAGCGAGTGGACATTTCAGTGGCTGTATCCAGGGCGCGCCGTGTTGCAGCCCTTCTTGGGATTTCGCGTGTTCGACACGGTCATCCTCGACGGTACGACCCAGACGGCGTTTACCGGCGATACGAATCCCAGCGGTGCCGAAGTCGTGATCTGGAGCGGCGCGTACCTCGTTGACAATGTGGGTAGCTCGATGCGCGGCTTCGACAGCACTCAAATCATGGTCAGTGGCGGCTCGGCCAACGTGGTGCAGGGCAACACGCTGGCCGGGATCGAGGTGTACGACTCGCACGGCACGCTCGTTGGTGGCTCGAACGCCGGCGAGGGCAATACGTGCGGCACGATCAAGATCGACCGGGCCAGCAACTGCATAGTCGTCGGCAACACAACGACGCGCGTGCGCGTCCTGGGCTGGGTTGCTGGAGGGCAAACGGCAACGAACAATCGCATTGGCGGCCCTTCGCTAGGCGAGCGTAACTTCATCACCGGCTACGGAACGTGGAGCGAGGGCTGCCCTGGAGGGACCACGGTCCAAATCTTCGACTCCGCGGGCACGATCATCGAAAACAACTGGATCGGGACCACGCCCGATGGGCTAGCCCAAGGCAGCCTAGCTTCCACGGTTGGAATCGGGCTGGAAGGCGAGAATCACGACACCGTGATTCGAAGCAACCGCATCGCGGGCATCCTCGGCCATGGCACGGGCCCCCACTGCGTCGGCTGGCTCGTCGGAACCGGCATCTCCGTCTATGGCAAAGGCAGCGGTGTGCGCATAGTCGGAAACTCCATTGGACTGGACGCGGCAAACCAGCCTTCGCTGGGAAGCGTGACAGGCATCGCCACGGTCAACTACTTCGAAGGTCCGGTCGCGAACGTCGAAATCGGTGGATCGAGTGCGGCTGACGCCAATGAGATCGCGGGTCACCTGGGCGCGGGTATCAGCGTGGCGAACACGTTTTCGGGCGTTCGCATCGCACGCAACTCCATTCATGACAACGACGGCCTGGGAATCGACTTGATTACGAATGGCTTTGCGACTGGAGTCACGCCCAACGACCCACTCGATGGAGATTTGGGCGGAAACGGCCTGCAAAACTTCCCCGTGCTGCAATCCGCCACGCTGGGTGCCGGCACGCTGCGAATCGTTGGTGCGATGAACGCTAGCCCCTCGTCCAATTTCCTGGTCGAGTTTTTTGCCTCACCGGTTTCCGACGCATCGGGGTTCGGTGAAGGGCAAGATTTCCTCGGGGCCGTGGCCGTGACTACCAACCTTGGCGGTGACGCGGCCATGGATGTGACCTTGTCGGCAGCTATTCCCGCGGGGTGGTTCGTGTCCGCAACGGCCTCGGACCTGGCCAGCAACTCGACCTCCGAGTTCTCGGCCTGCGTTCCCGTCTTGGACCAATCCGTCACGGTGTACTGCACGGCGAAAGTCAATAGCCTGGGCTGCTTGCCTCAAATCAGCTCGAGCGGGACGGTTTCCATGGGCGACGCGAGTCCCCTCGTGCTGATGGTCCAACAGGTACTGAACGAAAAGAACGGGCTATTTTTCTACAGCAAGACCGGACCTGACGCGGCACCGTTCCTGGGCGGAATTCTGTGCGGAGCCGCGCCCCTTACGCGCACGCTGATTCAAGGATCAGGCGGCACGCCGCCTCCGGTGTCGGATTGCTCCGGATCCTACGTGCTGAGCTTCGACGCGTGGTTCCAAAGCGGCCTGGATCCAGCGTTGACGCTCGGGACGCCCGTCCACGGCCAATTTTATTCGCGCGACCCAGCCAGTTCCTTTGGCGCTGGCCTCTCCAACGCGGTTTCGTTCGTCGTCACGCCGTGACGTTGGGAGCGCTGGGAAGAGTGCTTCCCTGAGCGAGCATCCAAGTTCGCCCCCAGTGCGGCAGTCTTTGGGGAGCCGCGGCCAGCGAAATGCAGGACAGCACTTGGTACCGGAAAGTGCGCTCGCGCGGGGAGCGCAATGTCCAGGCCATGCGCAGCGGAATACTCCCAGGGGCCTGATACCGGCTGTAACGCCCGCCCGGGACTTCGGGTGTATCTAGGAGTGAGCAGTGGCGATTCGCGCTGCCCTTTTCCCTGCCATACCCCGTCCCAGAGACTCCCGCCATGTACGCCAGGTTCCTAGCACCCGCCCTTTGGACTGCCTTCATTGCCCCCGCGCTCGCCCAGGCGCCCGCTTACGACACGGGCGGAACCGCGAACGAGACTGCCGGGGACGGTCTGGCACCCATTGGCGACCTAGACGGCGATGGAATTCCGGACTTCTTGGTCGGCGCTCCTACGGCCAATGGAATACAGGCCGGAGCCGGGCTTGTTCGCGTCCAGTCGGGCAAAACCACGTTGCCCATCTTGACCTTGCTCGGTGAAGGCGCCGGAGACCGTTTTGGAGATTGTGTCGCCTCTATGCCCGACATCACGGGCGATGGCAAACCCGAGGTCTTGGTGGGAGCCCCTTCCTATGACGGCGTAGCCGGAGGCAATGTTGGGGCCGCCTACGTCTTCTCCGGCGCAAACGGTGTGCTGCTCGCCAAACATGTCGGCACCGCGCCCAACTACCAGCAGGGGTGGCGCGTGCTCGCTGCTGGCGACGTCAATCTGGATGGCGTGGCGGACTACGCCGTCAGCGCTGCCCACGGAGAACTCACGGGAGCCTCGCCAGCCAATTCAGGTGTAGTCCGCATCTACTCGGGTGCCAGCCACCTGGCGCTGCGCAGCTATGGCGGCTCCACCACGGACGAGTTCTTTGGCTACGACATCGATACGGTAGGCGACCTCAACGGTGACGGCAGGCCGGATTTGCTTGCCGGGGCTCCGGGTTTTGGCTCTACGTCTCCTTCTCACGGCAAAGCCGTGATTCTTTCTGGAGCCGCAAGCTCCACCGTCTTGTACGAGGTCCTGGGCTCCAGCAGCGGCGAGTTCGGGTTCGACGTGGCGGGTGTTCTAGACGTCAGCGGGGACGGTTTGCGCGAACTCGCTATCGGCGAACCCGGTCTCTTCATCGCAGGTGCGAACGCAGGCCGAGTTCGCCTGTACCGCGGTTTGGCGGGCAGTGCCGCATTCATCCGCAACTACGATGGCGCACCCGGGGACCGCCAGGGTTGGAGCGTCGCGGGTCTAGACGACTTCGACGGAGACGGCCGCGGCGATTTGATCATCGGAGCCATGGGCTTTGACAACGGACCCGACGTCGACTCCGGAATCGCGCGTGTGTATTCGGGACTCACCGGCGCGCTGCTCAGCAGCATGGGTGGCTACGACTTCCTTGGCCGCATGGGCTGGAGCGTGGCTTCGGCTGGCGATCTGAACTCGGACGGAGCGACCGACGCCATGGCGGCGGCCCCGTTTGCGGAATGGAACGGTGTGAGCAGCGGCCATGTGCGCGTGCATTTGGGCAACGCTTTCGAGCCCGTGGCGTACTGCACGGCCAAAGTCAACTCGGCCGGCTGCACGCCCTTGATCGGCTATAGCGGCTGCGCCAGCTTGAGTCTGGGCAACGGCCTGGGTATCCACGCCGTGAACGTCATGCCTGGTCAGAACGGTCTGATGGCTTGGTCCTTGAGTTCCAATTCCGCGCCGTTCTTCGGCGGCACGTTGTGCCTCGGTTCGCCACTTACGCGCACGCCGATCCAGGCCGCCGGCACGAACAACGCGTATCCATGCACGGGGGCGTTTCAATTCCTGATGACGCAAACGTTCATGAACCAAAACTCGCTCACGGCAGGCATGAACGTGTTCGCTCAATACTGGTCGCGGGACTCGGGCTTTGTCGCACCCGACAACGTCGGCCTGACACCCGGCTTGCAACTACGCATCTTGCTCTAGTTCAAAGCCCAGGACCTTCTCGCGGCGCGCGCGGCTCTTTCGGGCCGCGCGCGCCGACTTGCTGTGGGCATGCGCGTCGACCTGCCTGACTTACGCAGCATCAGCCGAGGATTCTGACGCTTCCCTGCGCGACCATCCAAGGTCGCCTCCAGTGCGGCAGGCTCTTAGGAGCCTGGGCGGCGATCGATGCTCAGCTTGGAAACCAACTCGGCGGAGGGTGGCCAGGGACTTGGCGGCGCAG
>JAKFYL010000280.1 GCA_021730845.1 Planctomycetota bacterium
TCCATCCCCACCCAGGGTTCCCCGCCCGCCGTGACCGCGGTCTCGGCCGAGCCCAGCGAGGCGGAGTTCGAACTCGCGCGCGGGCAGATTGCTGACTTCGTGCGCGGTCGCCGCTGGCGCGATGTGGAGGAGCTCGTGCTCAAGACCCTCCAGCAGCACGCTGGACGCGAGTATGTAAGGCCCTTCCTGGCCGGGCTGCGCGAAGATCTGCAGCGCGCCGAATTCTGGAAGGACGCCCGAGGGGCTACAGAGCCAGGCTCTCCCCTCCACACTGCAACCTCACTCGCCTAGCCGCGCGGACGCTCGGCCCGCAAGCTCTGGGGTACTGAGCCACCGCCGCGCGGGCGGAGCGGAGGTCGTGCGCTTCGAGGGCCTCTACGGCGCGACCGGATGGCGGTCGGCCATCGTCGACGCTTCGCGCACGATTCGCAGGGAGTACGATGGCGCCCAGCGTATGACCTCGCTCATTGAGGAAGGACCGGCCGGAGGGACTAGCGTGTCTCGCCAGTACCAGTACTTGAACGATGTTGGGGTAAGCCGTGTGCTCGATTTGGTCGCGGGCCGTGAAGACGCGTTTCAATTCGACCCCTTTGGGCGGCTCAAGGAATGGGAGCACCGCGTGCCCGGGGGCCAGACTCTGCGCACCGTTTCCTGGACCCACGACCTGGCCGACAACGTCCAATCCTTCGCCGACTCGCTGGATGGTCCGACCTCAGTGCTTTCCAACGTGCTGCACCAAATGGTCTCTGCACTGCCGATGGTCAACTCCATCGCCTACGACCTAGAAGGCCGGGCTCAGACCAAATCCTCCCCCACCAGCCTGTGGTCCTTTGAACGCGACGCCCTGGGCCGGCCGCAGTCCTTGACCCATAGCCCAAGCGGCGCTCCAGCCTCTTCCTACGAGTTCACCCACGACGGTCAGGACCAGCTAGTGGCGCTGACTTCGCCCGCTGGCCAGTCCCTGCGCTTGGAGTTCCTTGGCGACGATCTCTACGCCCAGGAAGTTGGCGGTGTCTGGCAAGACTTCGTCTACGGAGCCAAGGAGGGCGACCTGCTGGCGCGCCTAAATGGCGGCGCTAGCCCCATGGGAATGGTAAAGGACGCCCTGGGGAACATCGTCGCCATCGTTGACGCATCTGGCCTGCGCGAGAGCTACTTTGTCGAGCCCTACGGCAAGCCGCGAGCGGCTGGGGATGGCGCCGTCGTCACAGGCTCTGCTGTGCAAAACCTCTTGGCGTTCCAAGCAAGGCCGTACTTGTGGGAAGCCGGGTTGTCGCTGCTGGGGCCGCGCGAGTTCGACACCAGCCTGGGAGTGTTCTTCGGCCGCGATGCGCTCGCCGATGCCATGCTGGGCAGTCCCTACAGCTACGCGGGACGCAACCCGCTTGGGTGGCACGATCGTTCCGGTTTTGCGCCCGAGTCGCTCGCGGATGGAACGCTGCCGGTGCAGGGGGCTCCCGTGGAGTCGCACGAAAACGGCCTGGTTACTGGAGGGACCAACAGTCTCTACAAGATCCTGAACACGGTGCTGGAGGCCAACAAGGACCAGCTTGGAATCACCGGAACCAAGTACTCGGAGCTGAGCGTCGCGGAGCAGTGGAACCTGGTCAAGCTTGCGATCAGCGAGACTCAAGGCCTGCTTGAGGGTGGAGCCCTGGGTGATAGCCAGACTCAGAAGGCGCACGAGGGACTGCACATGCTGAACAAGGAGTTCAACCTCCTTACGCAGTTCCAGAACGGATCGTTCTTCACGCAGAAGGGCATTCAATTCAGCACCGCGATCGGCGGACTCTTGGGGATTCAGTCAGCCGACGTGCACGGCACGTTGGGCCTGGCTAGCGACATCGGGGTGACGATCATCATGAACACCACCCCCAGCGGCCTCGGTGGAAAGGCAGCCTCGCTGACAACCAAGGCCGGCAAGAAACTTCTGGAGGCCGGCCAGAAGATCGCGAAACTTGGATCGAAGACGGGGAAAAAGGCTGCGGCGGCCGCGAAGGGGGGAACTCATGCTATTGAAGCCGCACTTGATGCGAGCGGAAAGGTGCACGGGAAGCTACCGGGAGCGAAAGACCTCGGGAAGTACGGCGTCGACGACCTAGCCAGGCTTCGCGACGAACTGAAACAAAGCGTTCAGAGACGGATCGAAGTCACGGTTCAAAAGGGCGCAACTACGGGTCACAATGACCGCATTGCAGCGGAGCAACAACTCATCAAAAGTATCGAGAAACACCTGATAGATCGATGAACCAAGCTGATCGCGATAGGGTGACCCCAAAACTCGAGGCAACGCTTGCGCGTGAGCTGAGGGCATTGGTCGCAGAGGTGCCCGTCGGGGACCAGTTCAGCGTGCCTCCCTCCGACGGCTTCCGTGACTCTCTCGAAATTGTTCTCTCCCGCCTGCTCGGCCGCCATTACCCGGAGTGGGAGAACGAAAGCCTCGACGGGTTCTATTTTGCATCTGCGATTAGAACTGGACTCGAAGCCGTCCGGTTGGTGGGGACATGTATCTTGATCTCTGACCAGACCGTGACTCCATTCTTGGTCGACTTAGAACTGCATTCTGAAAATGACTCTCTAGAATCAATTCGAGCGTGTCTTGGCGAATCGGGGCAGGGACCGCTTGGCATTTCTGGACCGCCGTGCAATACTCGGGGCGCCAGGAAACTCCTGGATGCCCTTGACGCTCGGCTCGGCAGCATCGAATGGTCGTACAAGTTAGTTAGCAACAAGCACTGAACGCGTCATGAGCAATTTGATACTGATACATGCATAACTGGCCTTTCGCGGGTTTTCATGCAGCGGAAGCAGCGGAGGTGAAGAGCGTCCCGATGTCCCTGGCATTTCGGCGTGAGCCTTTGTCCCGAGGGCCTGACGCGAAAATGGTCTCGGTAACGGTTTCGGCTCGTAAAGACGCCAGTTTTGGGGTAAACGGTTGACCCCACGAGCGCGGATGCACGCGGTGTGCCCACACTTCGGTCCAGGTGATGAGCGTCATGCACAGAGTTGCGTGACGGACGACCGATTTCTGCGTACAAGTCCGGCCGCCCCATGTCGTCGAAGCGCGCGCCAAGTTGACGTAGCCTTCGCGGTCTACTTGCGCGCGGCGGCCCAGGCCCAGGGCGTCAGGGTCGCAATGATCGGATGCCTTGGTGGTCGCGAGCCTACCGAGCACGTCCTCGATGTAGGCCTGGGGATCGACGCCGGCTTGTTTGCACGACAGCACCAACGAGTAGGGGCGGCACGCGACCTCGCCGCCCTTTTTGCTGCCCAGGAGCTGCCAATTGTTGCGGCCGATGGCTATGTGGCGCAGGTCTCTCTCTTCGTCGTTGTTGTGGATCGGCATGCGGGTACCGGGTACCGGGAACCGAGCCAGGCTCTCCCCTCCACAATTCAAACTCAACCGCCCAGCGCGGGCACACGGTCCGCACCCCCCCGGCGCGCCCAAATCGCGGAGGGGAGACCGGGCTCTTTACCATGCGATATTCTGGGCGCATGAATCCGCTGACGCTCGCCTTGATCCAACCAGCGATGCTTTCCCTCGCTGGTTCCCTGGCCTTCTTTCCCTGGTCCCCGTCCGTCCTCGCAAAGGGTTCCCCGCCCGCCGAGACCGCAGTTTCGGCCGAGTCCAACGAGGCGGAGTTCGAACTCGCGCGTGGACAGATCGCTGACTTGGTACGCGGTCGCCGCTGGCGCGATGTGGAGGATCTCGTGCTCAAGACCCTCCAGCAGCACCTTGGACGCGAGTATGTGCGGCCCTTCCTGGCCGGGCTGCGCGAAGACCTGCAGCGCGCCGAATTCTGGAAGGACGCCCGAGAGCCCAATCCCAAGGACCTGATCAAAGGCAAGCTGCTTGCGTATGATCGCGCCAGCGGCGCGATTCGGGTCGAATACACGCGCGCGGGCTTGGCGGATTTCGAATACGACGAGTCCACCTACACGCACCCCATGAACTTCACGGGAAGTTGGTCCGTCGAAGTGGAGGCCACTTCAGCAGAGTTGGATTCGGTGGTGTTTGCCTTCGGCGCCGGCGTTCTGGAAAACCATGTGGTCTCCTTCCGCCACGTTCTTGAGGGAAGGAACTGTACTTCGATCTGGCCCTGGGTCGCATATCTGGCTTGACCTTTCAGACCCTGCTCGACAAGCGCCTGCCGGCGCCGAAAGGCAAGGTTGAGAAATGGAACGCGAAGCTCGAGGTCAAGGCGCGCGCACTTACAGCAACATTCGAGAACCGCAAACTGTTCGAGCACAAATGGGAGAACGGTTCGAGCGGTCAGTTCTCGCTGATCATGACGGATGAGGGCCAATCACAGGCTTCCATCGGCCGCATCGTGCTGTCCGGCACAATCGGCCCCGGTTGGATTGGCGGTTTGATCGACGCTTCCCTAGGCGAGCAGCGCAAGGCCTTTGACGCTGCTTGGAAAGAACCAAGCGTGTTTGGTGCCTGGGGACCTGGCGGCGCTGAGAACACGGAACTCACAAGGGAGCGCTTGATGCGAGAACTTCGGTTCGAGTTCAAGTACGCTCCCGAGCATGGAAAATTATTGACTTCGTGCATGGAAGTCATCGGCAAGAGCCGCGCGCACACCCTGGGTGTGCTCGAGCACTTGGACAAGCTGCCCGAGGGGCTGCGCGAGGAGCCTTTCGCGCGTTTCTTGCGCTTCAACTGCGCTCTGGACCTGGAACACCACGCCGTCGCGCTCGAACAGTTGGAACACTTGCAGGTCGCGCCCGAACAGGTCCGGCTGAAGGCTCTGTTTGGCGCTGTCCTGCACAGGGTGGCCGGCCAGATCGAGACCGCCACCGCACTGCTTGAAGCGCTTGCCGCGGATGATTCCGGTCCGGCGCTGGTGCACGACGAGTTGGCCACCTGTCTCTTGCTGACAGGCAAACCTGATGCGGCCCACGCAGCCATCTTGCGCGGCTTGGAACAAAGCCCTTCCAGCGCACTCTTGGCAGAAGCCGAGGCCAAAGTTGTCAAGGCCGCGAAGGGACCGCAATGGAAACGTCGCATTGAGGAGCGCAGCGAGCGATTCGTAGTGGTCTGCGAAAGCACACGTGAGCTGGCTCGAAGCGCTCGTGTGGTGCTCGACGAGGCTTGGCTGCGCTGCGCGGATTTCTTTGGTCCCCTACCCGCGGGAACTCTCGACCCGACGACGGTTTATTTGTTCGAAGGTCAAGCTTCGTACTTGGCTTACGTGAAAGGAGTAGCTGACGACAGCCACGAGAACACGTTGGGCCTGTACGCGCCAGTCTGGAAGCAGATCGTGGTCTGGAACCACCCCGACCAAAACGTCTGGCGCGATGTCTTGCGCCACGAATGCGCCCACCGCTACTTGGATCTTCGATTCGGCCTTCGCATTCCCCGCTGGCTTAATGAGGGCATGGCCGACGCCTTTGCGGCCTCCTGGAAGCGCAGCGGCGAATTCGCTCCGGGGCAATTGCGCCAGGAGTACCTGGCCGAGTTTTTGCTAGGCGTCGAGCTTGCCGCGCTAGGCGACTTCGTGCGTCAGTCCCCCGATGCATTCATGGCCGATGTGGATCGCAACTACGCCTATGCCTGGACCGTGGTGCACTATCTGCAATTCGTCGACAAGGATGCGAAACCAGTCCTGGAGCGCTTGCTCCAGCGCCTGGATGCTGGTGACGAGCCGGCGCTGGCGATCGACGCTGCCTTGGAGAGTGTCGATCTGAAGCTCCTACAAACTAGCTACCTGGCTTGGCTCAACCGCGTAACGACGGAGCTTCGAATTGGGGAGGCCGAGGTGAAACCCACGACCCCTGGGAGTAGCCCCAAGCCCAAGCGCTAGCTCACGAGGCGTGTGTTACTGCACAGAACGGGCGTAGCAGAGTTCGTGGTCCACGCCAGCGAGGGCGATGGCGCAGGGGCACGGTTCTGGTCGAGGTCTAGGCGCGACCCAATGACCACTCTGCAACACAACTTCGAGGCTGTTGCGGTTCCCAGCAATTCGATTACAGTGACTCGTGAGCGCAGCGCTCATCGGATTCGACCATGCTCGAGTACGGGTTGTTTTGTGCGTTGTTGTGCCTAACGGCTCAGCTGCTCGCCGCACGCGAGGCGTTCCTTGGCTCGAGACAGCAAACCTTGCCGCGCGCAACGAGTGTTTGGCTCGGATTCGCGGTATGGACGCTTGTAGTCACGTGCTGCGTCGACGCGACTGCGTCATCGTTCGAGTTCCTATTCTGGACCTCTCAGATTGCGATGCTGGTCCTCTTTGCATCGAGCGGATGCCTGCTGGCGGGTTGGCTCAGGCGACTGGAGGCACAAGTCTCCAACAGGCGCCCGTTCCGGCGCTGGCTCGAATCACCCTTGATGTTTCCAGCCATCGCCGGGGCGCTCGTGCTTTTGCCGTGGGCTTGGATGGCGTGGCGCGACTTTGGACTGGGACGGGGGCGCAATGTCGGCGCTTCGTTCGAGCGCACGCTGGACCTCGCTCTTTGGGGTTTGGGCGGCGAACTGCCGCAGTACCTACAACCAGAAACGGTAGCGGGCTTCGCCCGCGGCCTGGGCTGGCTGCCACGTGAAGTAACCGTGCCGATGGGTGTAGCACTGATAGCAGCGTGGTTGATAGTGGCTTTCGCCATGCTCGTGCTAGTGGTCAGTCTTGGACGCGGCACTCGGGTCCTGATTCACGCAGCGACGTGGGCTCCATTCCTGACTTTCGTCGCGCTCGTTTTCTGGAACGAATGGTTCGGCAGCGGCTTCAAAGCCGCATCACCCGACGCTTGGTTCGATTCGCGCTACTTCTTGCCGCTCGCTGATTCCACGTCGGGCATCTGGAGGAGCTCGCCCGGCACCTTGCGCAGCCTGGGACCCATGTTGCTCATTGCCGCCGCAGCAACGATTGTAGTGGCCGTCGTCGTCATCCGACCTCGAACACGCCGCCAACGACCTGCGGAGATCGAATCGCCCAGGCAACATGCTTAGACGGCTGCATCCGCAGCGATGACTCATGACGCGATGTGCCGCCCCTAGCCGCTTCGCTGGGCGGGGCTCGGTGGTGTTGTTTTTTGTCGCGGCACCGTACGTCATTGGGTTGGAACGCCCCAGGAGGTCGGCCCTTGGTCGCGCCAATCGGACTCGTGGTCGGTGTCTGTGGGACGCCCAGCATTGAAGAAGCGAGCCAAGCTTGTGGAACCGGATGGATTGTTCAGCGTGCCGGCGTCCGTCCAACTGCCGCCGGTGACCGGGCGATCGCCTGGCGGTTGGCCGAAGCGAACCACATCGTCGATTCTGTGGGTGCTAAACAGCGGAATGACGAGGATGAGCTGTGAAACCACACTCCTAGAACCCGTCAGCCGGACTTCGCAGGCAGCTACGTCGCTGTCGGAAAAAAAGCTGCTGGGGACTTTGATTCCCGGCACGGCTCCCTGTTGGCCACCAGCAAAAGCCTCTGCAACGATGGGACCGCTGTAGCCGGATTGGGACCAGACCGCGAAGTAGCCTCCGGCCGGAATGGGAGCGGTGTGCAGACCAAGGTCCACCGCCGATGTGGTCCCAGTGCTGGTCTGAAACAGCAGTCTGTAGCCGCCGCCCATGGTGATGCTGCCCGACGGTTCGTCGTTGACCATTTCGACGACTCGCCGGCCGACTTCCGTGATCTTGAGGTTGCGCGTGCGCGTGCCCTGGCAGCCGGTGCTCAGCAAGCACAAGATCAGACACAGAGAGGCGCTGGGATTGAGCAACGTTCGTGAAACTTGCATGGTCGATCTTGCTCCTTGGGCTGCGCACAGCCGAGATTGGACCGGAACTTGCGGACAAAGATCTGGATAGAACCTGAGCTTACCCCTGGATCGCGTTTGGACCCAGGCGGCATCTGGCTGGCGCTCCGGCACTTCCCCGGAGTTCGGCCGCCGGAAAGAAAACCGGCCCAGATCGCCCTTGCGATCGTTCTTTCCCGCTGGCGGGGCCTGGCGCAACGTGACGTCTGGTAACGTCACCTGGCGGGACTCTACCGGACATTCCCATGCGCGACGCTTACCTCGACCACGCCGCCACGACGCCGCTTGATCCGCGTGTCGTGGCTCAGATGCAGCCTTACTTCGAGGCTGAGTTCGCCAATCCTTCGTCGCGCCATCCGCCGGGTGTGCGGGCTGCGGAAGTGTTGGATCGGGCGCGTTCGAAGATTGCGTTGGCCCTGGGGGTTCGGGTTGACGGCGTGCTGTTCACATCGGGCGGCACGGAGGCAGGGAATCTCGCGGTGCAGGGTCTGGCGCGGGCGCAATCGCGGCACGGCAAGCACATCTTGGTTGGTCCCACGGAGCATCCCTGCGTGCGCGAGAGTGCGCTGGCGCTGGCGGATGAGGGCTTCGAAGTCGAGTTCCTTCGGCTTACGCCTTCGGGCGCGCTCGATCTCGACCACGCCAAGCAGCAGCTGAGGCCCACCACCGTTGTGGTGGCGCAGATGTTGGTGCAGAACGAATTCGGCAGCGTCTACCCCGTGCAGCAGCTGGCGCGCCTGGCGCGTGCGCGCTCACCGAACGTGCGCGTGTTCACGGACGCGGTCCAAGCTTTGGGCAAGTTCGACGTTTCCTTGTCCGAGTTGGGCGTGCACGCGCTTTCCGTCAGCGCCCACAAAGTCCACGGCCCCAAGGGATCGGGGGTGTTGGCGCTGGCGCCCGATGTCGCACTGAGACCGCTGTTTTTCGGAGGCGGGCAGGAGCGCGCTCTGCGCCCGGGTACACAAAACGTAGCCGGCAACGTCGGTCTCGGGCACGCCATCGAATTGGCCGAGCTCGAACGTCCGCAGACCTTGGCGCGGCTGGTCAAGCTGCGCGCACAACTGCTGGCGGGCGCTTCCCGTTTGGGCCTGGTGCCGCTGACTCCGCACGGCGGCGGCGGCGACATGTCGCCGGCAATCAACGCGTTTCTGCTCGAGCACGGCAAAGCCGAGGTGGTGATGCACGATTTGGAGCGCAGCAATGTGTTCGTCAGCGCCGGCTCGGCTTGCCAGGCATCCAAGAAGCAAGTCAGCTCTTCGCTCACCGCCTTGGGGCTGGACGCCGAGCGTGCGCAGCGCATGCTTCGGGTTTCGATCTCCAAGCTGTCCAGCGAGGCCGATGTTGCGCGTTTGCTCGACGCTTTGGAGGCCTCGCTGCGCGGACTGGGTATGCTGTCTCGATGAGTTCCAGCAGCGTGTCCGCGGCACCCGAGCTGTGCTTGGTGCGCTACGGGGAACTGGCGCTGAAGAAGAAGAACCGCGGCGATTTCGAGCGCAAGCTCGTTGGCAACATCCAGGCTGCGCTGGCGCCCATCGCTCCTGCCGCGGTCGAGCGCGTACGAGGCCGATTGCTGGTCGTACCCGCCGCGCGGGCCACGGCCTGCGCCAAGCGGTTGCAAGAAGTGTTCGGCATTGCCTCGATCTCGCCGGCTTGGAAGGTGAAGAGCGAGCTCGAGTCCATCGTGCCTCTGGCCCGCACGCTGCTCGAACGCGCGCTCGAAGAGCGGGCCGGCGCGGGTTCGGTCTCCATGCGCGTGCGCGTCACGCGCGCCGACAAGCGCTTTCCGCTGCGCTCCTTCGAACTCGAGCGCGAGCTCGCCGAGCGTGTCCTGCCCGGACTGTCTGGGATCCATGTCGAATTGGAGCAGCCGCAGATCACGCTCGGTGTCGATATTCGCGAGTCGGGTAGCTACGTCTATGCGCAGCGTCTGGAGGGTCCCGGCGGGCTTCCCGTGGGCACGCTCGGCCGCGGAGTGTGCTTGATTTCAGGCGGCATCGACTCGCCCGTGGCGGCCTACATGGCCATGAAGCGCGGCCTGGAACTGGTATATCTGACGTTCCACTCCTACCCCTACGTCGGCGAGCCGGCCAAGAAGAAGGTCATCGACCTCGTGCGCATCTTGTCGCGCTTCCAACCGCGCACGCGCCTGTTCGTGGCGCCTTTCGCGCGCGTGAACGAGGTCGTGCGCGACGCGGCGCCCGAGGGCTACCGCACGATTTTGTACCGGCGGGCCATGCAGCGCATCGCCGCGCGCTTGGGCCAGCGGGAGCAGGCAGGAGCCGTGATCACGGGCGAGTCGCTGGGCCAAGTTGCCAGCCAGACCGTGGAGAACTTGACAGCCATCCAGGCGGCCACAAATGTATTCGTGATGCGTCCCCTGATCGGCTTCGACAAGGAAGAGACCGTACGCCTAGCGCGCCGAATCGGCACGTTCGACTTGTCCGCCGTCCAGGAACCGGACTGTTGCACGGTGTTCTTGCCCGCGCACCCGGTGCTGCGCGCAAGCATCCAGCGCTGCGAAGAGTACGAGGCGCGCATCGACTGGGAGGGGCTGGTGCAGGAGTCGCTCGAAACCGCCGAGCAGCTGAATCTTTCCTGGGGCACGTGACACGGCGATGAATCGCAATTTCGCACTGTTCGTCGCGCTGTGCGTGCTCGTGGCCCACGCCCTCTCCATTCTGGAAACCAGCCTGGGAGCGATCGCGCCGCCATCCGACTACGCGCACGCCACGTTTCGCTTCGCACGCAACTGGGTGCGCTCGGACGCGTTGGTGTGGGATCTCTCCGATCCCGTGCTAGGCGGAGTGCCTTCGTTCCTGTGGGCGTTGGTAGCTGCCATCGCCGAGCGCATTTCGGTTCCGGTCACGAATTTCTGCCAGGCGCTGGGCTGCGTGTTCGCGTTGCTGACGGCCTTCATGCTCTCGCGCTTCAGCCCCAATCGCGCGGCCGGCGTGATCGCGCCCTTGCTATTCGTGATGAGCGGCGCAGTGGCCACCGCCGCCGGAAGCGGCTCGGAAACGAGCATGCTCGCGTTCCTCTTGACCAGCTCGCTGCTGGCCTTCGAGCGCCGCAGCTCGCGCGCTGTGGCACTTTTCACGACTTTGGCCGTGCTCACACGCCCCGAGGGGGCCGTGTTCACGCTCTTCCTGCTGCTCCTGGAGCTGCGTCCTTTTCGGCCCCGGCAAGAGAACGGAGCTCCAAGTCGCGCGATCTTGTGGGGCTACCTGCCGGCGCTGCTCGCGCTGCTAGCCTTGGCAATTGCACGCAAGGAATCCGGGGCCGCTTGGCTATCTCCCTGGCTGGTCGAGCTGTTTCCCGGCGGCCCAGAGCGCTGGAGAGCCAATTTGTCCGTGCTGCGCGATGCGATCGTCGGTTCCGGCGGACCGCTGCTGTTCGTGTTTCCTTTGTGGTATGCGGCGCGCGGCCTGCTTTCGCCCATGGGGGTACGCGCTTGTTTCTTGACGCTCGTGTGGGCGGCGCTGGTCGTGCTGGGTGGCAGTCGGCCCGAACCGTTCGGTCAATCCCTGGTGCCAATCCTCGCCATATTGTTCTTGGCGGTGCAGGTTGCGATGACGCGCGCGCTGGATTCGCACCGTCGATTCCTGCCCCAGACAACCTGGGTCTTGTTCGTGGCGGGACTGGGGCTCTCGCTCATGGCCAGCAAGTTTCCGGGCAGCTTGGAACCTGCTTGGGTGGAGAAGTTGCATCGCGCTTGGATGACTCCCAGCACTCCACCGCGCTTTGGCCATTACCCCCATCTTGGGCGCACCGAACTGCAAGGCGAGATCGACACCACCGAAACGCTGCGCGCCATCGGCCTTTTCTTGCGCGACGACGTGCGCCGGGGCAGCACCGTGCTCACGCCCTGGCCGGGCGCGATCGGCTACCTGTCACGCTTGACGGTCATCGATTTGTTGGGACGCGCGACCCGCGACTCCACGGGAATGCAGCACCAACCCTGGAATTTCACGCGCCGCACGGACGTATTGGCCAAAGTCGATCAGAAACCCGACTACATCGTGCCGATCGTGCGCATGCCCAGTTCGGCTCCGTCCGTGCGCAGCATCGCCGTGGATTGGATCGCTCACCTGGACCATTCCATGGGCAGCATCGCGCGCGGACAGCGCTTGCATCACGAGTTCTCCACGAACTACGAGCTGATCACCGTGCCGGTTTCCCCGTTCACGCCCCCCGGCACGCTCGTGAACGATCGCCTGTACTTGATGCGGCGACGAGATTTGGGGTATGCCCCCCAATTGGAAGTCCGCTTGGAGGCGGAGGCCTTTCGCGTGCTCGTGCGCCACTTTGCCCACGAACAAATCGTCGACCTGCGCGTGGAGTTGCAGGGGGATGCTGGGGAAAGCTGGACGCTCACTCCCAGTGGGCAGTTCCTGACCGGCGGGCCCTACAATGCGCGCACGTCTTTGCTCTTGGTCCCAAGCGGCGACCAAGCCATCGAACTCGCGCGCAGCCAAATTCCCAAGGAATGGAAGGCCACGCGCATGATCGCGACGTTGCTCAATCCCGGCGCAGGCGGCGAGTCAGCCTACGATGAAGCCGGCTCGCCCGTGGCCGTTGATCTGTAGCCATTGGACTGGCGCTACTTGATGCCGTAGCGCTTGAGTTTGCGGTAGAGCGTGCTCTTGCCCACCTTGAGGAGCTTGGCCGCGCCCAGCTTGTCCCCGCCCGTAGCGGCGATTGCGCGCAGCAGCGCTTTCATTTCGTAGTGATCCAAACTGATCGGATCGGAATCGCCGATGATCCAATCCTGGCCCTGGCTCATGGGACCGGCGTGCGGGGAAACGGTTCCTTGGGCGTCCCGCCCTTCGCTGGAGGCGGGGTTAGCGGGCGGGTGCAATTCGCCCGTACCAGACTCGGGGTTCGTCTTGCCGACCGAAACGCGCTTGGCGGGCACGATTTCGTGTTGCGGCAGGCGCTGGGCCAGGTCGCGCAGCGGCTGCGGCAAGTGTGCCGTTTCAATGACTTCCGCGGGGGGGCTGGCCAGTGGTTCGGCGCAGGGCTGGCCGCAGGCGCGCTTGATACACACCTCGAGGTCGCGCACGTTGTTGGGCCAGTCGTAATTCTCCAGGAGCCACAGGGCTTCCGCGGAGATTTCCAGGCGCGAGTGGCCGGTGGCATGGCGCTCCAAGAAGAGCTGAGCCAAGGAAGTGACGTCTTCGCGACGTTCGCGTAGCGGCGGAATGTGGATACGGAAGCGCGCCAACTGGTCGTACAGCTCGGAGGAAAATTCGCCCGCGCGCGCCATGGCCCCCAGGTCCTTGGAGCTGGAAAAAACCATGCGCACCTCGATCGGTTCGGGCCTGGTTCCGCCGACGCGCGTGACTTTGTTCTCCTTCAAGACGCGGCTGAGCTTCTTTTGCAAATCCATGCCCAGCGACTCGGCGCCCATCAGCAGCACCGTGCCGTTTTGCGCCTGCTGCAACAGCCCCGGGCGATCCACGGCCGAACCGCGCGCGGACTTGGCCAGCCCAAACAGCTCGCTCTCCAAGTTTTCAGGGGTCAACGCGGCCACGCCAACCGGCACGAACGGGCCGGCCAGATCGCCTGAAAAGTGGAGCGCACGCGCGACGTGTTGTTTGCCGGTGCCGGGCTCTCCCGTGATGAGCACGGTTTCGTTGGATCCCGCGGCGATGGTCACCTGGGCTCGCACACCGACCATCGAGGCGCTGGTACCGACCAACGTCGATGCTCCGAAAGCCACGCGCGCCGCGTCCAGCAGGACGCCGACTTCCCGTCTGGGCAGCACGTACTCGTTGAGCTTGATCAGCTCGCTGGCCATGCGGCGCCGAGAGGCATCGTGGAACAGGACCACGCGCTGGCCCGAGTCGGGTTTTCCGGGCACGAAGACGAGCGGGAATACGGAGGCCACCAGCGACCTTGGGCCTCGCCCTCCCCGTGCGGGCAAGTCGACTCGGAACCCCTCGCGCGGCTCGGCGCGCACGTCGCGCACGAAGGCCTCT
>JAKFYL010000415.1 GCA_021730845.1 Planctomycetota bacterium
GGCCTTCGCGCAGCAAGTTGATGCCCACCAGGACGTCGAATTCCCCCAGGCGCAGGTCGCGCAGGATGGCGCTGCGCTCGAGTGCGTCGATATCCGAGTGCAAATAGCGCACGCGCACCGCCAGCTCCGAGAAGTAGGTGGTCAGCTCCTCGGCCGAGCGTTTGGTCAGGGTGGTGACCAGCACGCGCCAGCCCTGGGCCACGGTGCGGCGAATCTCGGCCAGGAGATCGTCGACTTGGTGGGCCGCGGGGCGGATCTCGATGGGCGGATCGAGTAGGCCCGTGGGGCGCACGATTTGCTGCACGATGCGGCCGCTGGAGTGGGTCAATTCATAGGCGCTCGGCGTGGCCGAAATGTAGATCGTCTGCCGGACCAGGCCTTGCCACTCCTCGAAGCGCAGCGGCCGGTTGTCCAGGGCGCTGGGCAAGCGAAAGCCGTATTCCACCAGCACCTGCTTGCGCGAGCGATCGCCGTGGTACATGGCGCCGATCTGGGGCACGCTGACGTGGCTCTCGTCGATGAACACCAGCCAGTCCTCGGGAAAGTAGTTGAGCAGCGTGAATGGCGGTTCGCCGGCCTTGCGCCCGTCCATCCAACGCGAGTAATTCTCGATGCCCGGGCACACGCCCACTTCACGCAAGAGCTCCAGATCCTGGCGCGTGCGGCTTTCCAGGCGCTGGGCTTCCACCAATTTGTCCGCGCGGCGCAGCTCGGAAAGGCGCTCGGACAGTTCGGCCTCGATGCCTTCGCAAGCCTTGACCACGCGTTCCTTGGGCGTGACATAGTGACCGGCCGGCCACAGTTGCAGGCTCTCGTGCTGGGCCACGACTTCGCCGCGCAGCATGTCCACTTCGCGCAGCGCTTCGATCTCGTCGCCGAACAGCTCGATGCGGATGACGATGTCCTCTTCGTAGGCCGGAAAGACTTCGATGACGTCGCCGCGCGCGCGGAACGTGCCGCGCCGGAAATCCAAGTTGTTGCGCGCGTATTGCATTTGCACCAGTTGCCGGAGCAACTGATCGCGTTCGATGCGTTGTCCGCGCTCCAAGTTCAAGGACATCTCCTGGTACGCCTTGGGATCGCCTAGGCCGTAGATGCAGGAAATGCTGGCCACCAAGATCACATCGCGGCGCTCGAGCAGGGAACGCGTGGCCGAGTTGCGCAGGCGCTCGATATTCTCGTTGCGGTTGGCGTCCTTCTCGATGTAGGTATCGGACGAGGGCACGTACGCTTCGGGCTGGTAGTAGTCGTAGTAGCTGACGAAGTATTCGACCGCGTTCCTGGGGAACAGCTCCTTGAACTCCGAGTACAACTGCGCCGCCAAGGTCTTGTTGGGCGAGAGCACCAGCACCGGACGGCCCAGGCGTTCGATGGCGCAGGCCATGGTGAAGGTTTTGCCCGAGCCGGTGATGCCCAGCAGCGTTTGGTGCGCAGCGCCCGCGAGGGCCCCGGCGACGAGCGCGTCGATGGCCTGCGGCTGATCCCCCATCGGACCGAACGGGCACTCGAGCGCAAATCTCCCCTCGGCCGTAGGCTTTTGTTCGGCGCGCCGCGCCAGACGCGCGTTGCGCTCGCTTGGGCCTTGTGTTTGCTGCTCGGCGCGCTTCTTGGAATCGGGTTTGGAACTCAAGCGCGGTAGATCCTACGACAGCGTTGCGCCCGAAGGGCACCTGCCGGTAGTGTCCCACATGTCCCCACCTGCCCCTAGATAGCCTAGGAGTCTTGCATGCTCATCCAGTGTCCCTTCTGCCGCAACCAAGCCCGCATTTCCGAGGAAAAAGAGGGCGCCAAGGTCAAATGCAGTTCCTGCGCCAAGGTCTACGTGGCCCGCGAGCTGGGCCGGCCGGGAGCTGGAGGCAAAGGCGGTCCGAGTCCCGTGCACATCGGCATCGGCGCGGGGGTCTTGGCGGCCGTGCTGATTTTTGCTGCCTTGCTCCGAAGCAAAAGCGATGACAAGCAGGCGCAACCGGGCCCCGCGCAAGCTGCGCCGGTCGCGCAGGCGCCGGCCGCATCCAGCGACGGCTGGGACTCCAAACCCGTGCAAGCGGTGGCCGAGCTGTACACGGCGGCTTTCGAGGGCAACACCGGCCGCGTTCAGGTGAGTCTCTTTCAGCCCAAGCTCTACGAACGCTTGCGCGCGGCCCAGCTCTCGGGAGCGCCCGACGTGCCCTTCAACCAGCTAAAGCCCAAGGAGCTGTCCGACTGCATGCGCCGCGTGGCCGAGGAACTGTGCGGCAAGGGCGAGAATTCGCTTGGCGCTTGGACGGCCTTCGACGGCAAGGTGCTCAGCCAAACCGTGGACGAAGCCACGGTGCAGGTCGAAGTCTCCAGTCGCTCCGCGGATCAAGGCGTCGAGTCCCGGCGCTACAAGTTCGAGCTGGCCAGGGAAGGCGAGCGCTGGAAAGCGTGGAACTGGGAGCGCATGCCCAGCGCAGCCGACTTGGAACGCGAGAAGAATCCCAATGCGCTTGCCGCCAAGGGCGTGACCAAGAGCCAAACCAAGGAAGGCGGACTGATCTACCAAGCCGACATGCGGGCGCTGGAGCACCTGGAAGACACGCCCGAAGCGCTGCGCAAGGAAATCGACGAAACGGTCCTGCGCTTGATCGACTACGACCTGCCTCCCAAGGAAAACAACCGCGCGCGCACGGCGCTGGTAGGTATGGGGCGACCCGCGATACCGATCTTGCTGACCAAGATCTACGAGACCAAGATCAGCGACGACACACAGCTGGCCAAAGTCACCAACCTGTACCAGACCCTGGTCGACATCACCGGCTATGACCCCGGTTTCTCGCCGCTGGGCACCAGCGAGGACAGCGAGAAGCAACGCGAACAGGCCCTCAAGGCCTACTTTGCCTGGTGGCTGCGCAAGGGCGAAGACAAGTTCGAAAAACGCGCCGAACACAAGGACCTGCTCGAGGAAATGCTCGAACCGACCGAGCGCGACAGGCGCCAAATGGAGGCGGACAAGCGCAAGGCCGAGGGCGGCATCTGAAACGTGCTGGCGCGCAATCCGGCCTCGGATCCCTTGGCCTGAAACAGCTGTGGCCGGCGGCGCTGGTGTGCGCCCTGTGGACGCTTTGGTACGCACCACGCGTGTCGATGCAAAGCGCGTGGGGCTGGGACGAGAGCATGCACGCCCAGCTTCCCGCGCTGCGTCTGTTGGAGGCCTGGCAGCGCGGTGCCTGGACCCAGTCGCTGCACGCCCTCAACGAATGCGAGCAGTATCCCTTCGCTTGGCCGGTGGTGCTGGCGCTGGTGCAAGTGGTCAGCGGGGTCTCGGAATATGCCTGTCGCGTCAGCGGCCGCGTCGTGTGGGGCCTGGGATTGTTTGCGGTGTTCCTTGTGGCACGCACGCTCGCTGCGCGAATTTGGGCCGCTAGCCCCCAGCGCCAAGAGCGACTTGCGCTCGCACCTTGGGTTGCCTTGGCACTGGCCGCGCTTTCGCCCTTGGCTGTTTGCTACAGCGGCACGCTGTTCTTGGAGGTGCCCTTCACCGTCGTCAGCGCATGTGCGTTGCTGGCTTGGATTGCGCGCGCCAAGCATCCCTCGCTGGCCAAGGAGCTAGTCGCGGGAGCCCTGCTGGCGCTGGCATTCTTCACGAAGTTCAATTACGGACTGTTGCTCGGAGCCGGTCTATTCGGAGCCTTGGTCTTGGAAGCGCTGGCGGCCGTGCGCGCCCGCGAAGCCAAGGCCTTTCTGATCCGCACGCTGGCGCTCGGCGCTCTGCCGCTGGCACTTTTCTCGTGGTGGTTCCTGTGGCCCTGGCCCGGCGACGGATCGACTGGCGCTTCGCACCGCGCTGCGTTCCTGTCCTTCTTGTCCGGAAATCGCGACCCGTCCATGGCCACGCCCCCAGCCGTTCGCGTCGTGCACTGGAGCACGTTCTTGGTCTGGTCGCCGCGCGTCTTGGTGCTGGCGCTACTGGGCGCGCTGGTTAGCCTAAAGCTCCTGCGCGAACCGGGAATGCGCGCCTTGTGGCTGGTGTTCTTGGCCTTCCTGCTGCCGGTGTCGATGCACCCCTTCCACCTGGATCGATTCCTGATCCCTGTGTCGCTGCCGCTGTGGATTCTCGCCGCCTTGGGATGCGTGTCGTGCTTGCCCGCGCGCGCGCTCACGCGCCGGGCAACGGGCGCGGGTGCTCTGGCGCTGGTTGTGCTCTTGGTCGCGCCGTTGCCTGGCGTGGACTCTTGGTGGGTGCTGCGCGCGGTGGGCGCGGCCAATCCAAAGCTCGCCGACTACCAACGCGGCGTGCTGGCCGAGTACCGCGACCTGCGGCCAGCGCGCGCGCTTTTCACCAATGGGCTCAAGCGCCCGGCCTACGACGCGCTGCTGGACCTGTATGCTGCCGAGCTAGGCCCCACCGAGCGTGTAGGGTGGCTGGGCAACACGAACACCTTCTCGCCGGCCGCGCTGCACGCCGGGCTGTGGATGCGCGGACATCCGATCGGGCGCGCGCGCTTTGCGCGCGCGAATTTCGGAGGCGATCTGATCGCCGAGGGAAACGACGATCCCAACTGGACTCCGGCGCAGCTCTTCGCCTGGGCCAAGGGCTACAGCGTGCTGCTTGCGACCGACCCGCTGGACATGACCCAAAATCCGGGCCGCGCTTGGCTCGCCCGCTATGGGGAGTGGATGCGCGGCCAGGCCGACTGGACCCGGCGCGAGCTGGGCCACGTAGAGGTTCCCAAGGCGGGCCGCGAGCCGTTAGGAGTCTTGGTCCTAGCCTACCGGCCCAATGGCCCACCCTAGCCGGGGTCCGAGGCCAGGTTCGGGGTGCGCCAAGGTTCGTTACCATAGCAGTCTATGGAATCACGCCTCGGAGTCTGCTCCTCCTGCCAAGCGCAGTTCAAGATCCCCGCCACATTCACCGCTGCGCGCGCCAAATGCAAAAATTGTGGCGGCGTGGTCGAAATCGGTGAAGCCAAATCGGCAAAGCCCAGTGCACCCGCGGCCCAGCAAGCCAAGCAGCCCGCTGCGCCAGCTTTGGCCAAGCCCGCGCCAGCAGGGGCCAAGGCGCCCGCGGTGCCGGCAGTCAAGCCGCCGGCGCTAGCCAGCGCCGCGAGCTCGGCCAAATCGCCGCCGCGTGCTCCCAGCGCTCCTGCTCCTGCTCGCGCAAGCGCTCCGGTCAGCGCCACCCGTCCGAAACCGGCCGCGCCCCACGCGAGTGCCCCCAAATCGAGCGCCAAAGTAGAGGCTGTCGAACCCTCCGCCAAAGGCACCAGCGAGCGCGTGAACAAGGCTGCTTTGGAGGCCACCGCGCGCCTGCGTTCGGGCGAAGCCCGTCAGAGCGCGCGTGCACGATCCACCAGAGCCGCCCCCAAGAAGAACAATCTGGCGCTGATCGGCGGCATCGCTGCGGTCGTGCTCGCAGCCGGAGGCTTCGGCTTTTGGAAGTGGAAGGGCTCGAGCTCCGAGCCGAGCTCGGAACCGGGTGCGATTCTGGCCGCGGACAAGGGTAGTAACCCGGCGGAGCCCGCGCAGCCCGAAGCTGCGCCGAGCGCGCAACCGGCGGCAGCCGGCTCGCAAGCGGCCCAAACGGATGCCGCGGCCAAGGCCCCGGCCGATTCCACCACGCCGCCCAAGGAAGGCGCCGCTGGCGCTGCGAAGCCCGAGAAGAAGCCCAAAGCGGAGGCCGTTGCGGGCGATCCGAATTCGATCAACTTGGCCGCCTACCCCGACCAAGCTCCGCTGGAAGAAACCAGTCCCGAGCGCGCCGAGGAGCTCAAGACCCTGGCCGCCAATTTGGTCGACACCGACAACCCGCGCGCGGGCACCAAGGCCAAGCCGCAACTGGTCGAAGCCGGCAAGGAAGCCATCCCCTTCTTGCTGAACCAATTCAAAGCCCAGGACGTGTCGGTCGAACTGGGCATGCGCAACGCCGATTTGATCCAGCGCACGCTGACCGAGATCTGCCGCGGTTACAACTTCGGCTGGAAGTACACGCTCGAACCCAAGGACGTGTACTTCAACAAGAAGGCCATCGAAGCTTGGATCAAGGCCTTCGACAAAGCGCGTGTCGACCCTGAGTTCTGGGCCAAGATGAGCAAGCAGGGCCAAGTCGAGCGCGAAAAGGCCGAGAGCGAAGCCGAACTCAAGGCCGACGCGGCCAGCGAAGAAAAGCGCGAGGACTTCTAGCGGCCGCTTGGAGCAGCGCGCGCGAGCCTCTAGCGCGCTCGGCGCTCCTGCACGCCGCCGGAGCCTCGCGAGCGCGGGTCGCTGGCAACTTCGACCGTTCCGTCGGGGGCGACGCGGATGGCTTGCACGCTGCCCCAGGTGCGCTGGAGCGAGCGCAACTTGTGTCCGCGGCGCTTGAGCGCGTCCAAAAGACCTGCCGGCCAGCCGGCTTCGAAATCGGTCTCTCCCGGCCAGGTCTGTTGGTGCAGCCGTGGAGCTGCCACGGCATCCTTCAAGCTCTGTTCGAACACGAGCGTGCGCAACAGCACTCCCAGGACGCTGGTGGGAATGCGCGGACCGCCCGGACTTCCCAACACCATGCGCACGCTCTTGTCCTCGGCGCGCACCACCGTCGGCGCCATCGAAGACAGGGGCCGCTTGCCCGGGGCTAGTCGATTCTTCTCGCCGCCGATCAAACCGAACTGATTGGGAGTGGCCTGTGGAAGGGCGAAATCGTCGAGCTCGTTGTTGAGCAAGAAGCCCGCGCCGCGCACGGCGATGCCGCTGCCAAAGCTGCTGTTGAGTGTGGTCGTCAATGCGACCGCGTTGCCATCGGAATCGAGCACCGACAGGTGGGTCGTGTTCATGCCTTCGGGGCGCAGCCTGGGTGCCGCTTCGCTTGGAACCGCGGACGTCGAGCCGGCGCCCTCGCCGATTTGCACGCGCCGGCTGGCGATCCAAGTGGTCGACAAGAGCTGCGCCAAGTCGACTGCGACGAAGTCGGGGTCGCCCAAACTGCTGGCGCGAGTTTGGAACGCGCTGCGCAGGGCTTCGATCCACCAGTGCGCCAGGCGCGCGTCGATGCCGGCTTCGTCGCTCTCGACCGCGCTGGTGCCGGCGCGCTCGCGCGCGGAAAGAGCCGCTTGGCGCTGCGCTCCCAGAGGAAAACCATCCAAGATGCCCAGAACTTGGAGCAAGATCACGCCGCCCGAACTGGGCGGTGGCGCGCTGATGATTTCATGGCCCCGAAACCAGCCGATGAGCGGTGGGCGCACCTTGACTTGGTACTTGTCCAAGTCCTCCAAGCCAAGGCACGCGCTGCGCTCGATGCGCTCCGCCGCGCACACTTGATCGAGTTCGCGCACCATGGCTTGTGCTACAGGACCGCGGTAGAAACCGGACGGCCCCTCCTTGGCCAGGCGCTCCAGAGTCTGCGCCAACTCCGATTGCACGAGCATCTCGCCGGCCGCCAGGCCCTTGCCTTGGCGCAAGAACAGGCTCGCGGCCAGGGGACTTGCGGCCAGGCGCTGGCGCACCTGCTCGTCCTGTAGGTCCGCCTCCAAGTCGGCGTTGACCACGAAGCCGTCGCGCGCCAGGGCAATGGCCGGCAGGACCAGTTCGCGCCAGGAAAGGCGCCCCGAGCCGTGGTTGCGCCACAGGTGCCATAGGCCTGCAGGAGTCCCCGGAACTCCGATCGAAAGTGCTCCGGTGTGCGCGCGGCCCGCAAGCACCGCGCCAGCTTCATCCAAGTACCACTTGGGATCGGCACCCAGCGGCGCCGTCTCCCGGAAGTCGATCATCACCGGTTGATCCTTGCGGCCAACCCACAACGCGAAACCGCCGCCGCCCAAATTCCCCGCTTGCGGATGCACCACGGACAAGGCCAGCGCAGTCGCCACGGCTGCGTCGGCTGCGTTGCCGCCGCGATCCAGAATGGCCAGGCCCACGTTGGTTGCCAGGGGGTGTTCGCTGACCAGGGCCGCTTGCCGCGGCGGCCTAGGTCCTGCGCCGGCGCTCTGGTCTTCGGTTTGGGATTGGCACGCGGCCCAAGGGAGCGTGGCCAGCGACGCCAGGAAGACGGCGGCGCACCACGCCATGCCGCGCCGCGACAGCCGCGACAGAAGGGAATGCATCTTTGGACCCGCCGCGCAGAGCTAGCGCAACGCGCGCTCCTCGCCGTCGCGCATCTCTTCGACCTTGACGCCGCGTTGCCGCAGGTACTCGACCGAACTTTGGATGGCCGCGTCCCCGCCCTCGATCTCGACGGCCACCAAGGCCAGCGTGTCGGTGATGCTGGCGGCTCGAATGTTGGGTATCACGCCGAATTTAGCCCCCAGCGTATGGCTGATCAACGGCTCGGAAATCAGGTTCTGAGGAAACGTGCAAAAATACTTGCGCGTCGACATGGGGTGAGTTCCCGGTTTGCTTTTAGGAAGCGCGGCGAGCGCGCAGGCGACTGGCAGCCAAGGCCGCACATCCCAGCACACACGCGAGCGTCCCTGCAAGCTTGCCGTCCACGGGAGCGCGCTCGAAGCGATCCGATTCCAGCCGCCCGTACACGAAAGCGTGCCGCATCCAGTCCACGCCCGCGCTCTCCAGCACCCAGGTCGCGGGCGAGAACTCCAGGGCAGAGCGCGCGAAACCCGGGGCCGGAGCCCGCTCTCCCAGCCCTGCTCGCGCGGGCAGGATCGCAAGCACGGCGGTCAAAAAGCACCCCAAGCCGGCGGCCGCAGCGCTGCGCGCGCGCCCCAGCCACCATCCGATCCCGAGTCCGGTGGCGTACAGCCCCACTAGCACGAGCGCGCCCAGCCACATCGTTGGCGGCAGGCGCGCGTGCTGGGCCGCGGCCAGCGCGCCCGCGGCCCAGCACACGGGCGGCACGCACAGCCACGGGCTCACGTGCAAGACCTCGCCGGAAAGCCAGATTCCAAGCGGTGCCGCCGACACGGCTAGCCAAACCAAGTGCGCGACCAAAGCGTGCGGCGCAGCTTGGCGCGCAGCCGGGCCCGACTCCAGCAGCGCCTGTGCCAGCGGCAACAAGCCAAGCAGGCCGAATAGCCCCGCGAGGAGGCAACAGGCCTTGGGCCAGGCGTGCATGCGCCGCGGATCAGGGGACGGTAGTTCGCCGGGCATGGGGCTTGTGTTGTACCGTCTGGAATGGGCGCCCCGAGAGCGCCGTTTTAGAGAAGCCTCGCGTCCATGTCCCAATTCGAGCGCCTAACGGCCCGGGCCCGGGCCGCTGTCCAGGGTAAGCAGGGACAAGACGTGCTGTGGAACCTGGGCAGCATGGTCGTGCTGTCGGTGTGCGGCTTCGCACTGCTGGCCCTGATCATCCGCTGGTACGACGACGGCGGCGCGACGCTGGGCATCTTCGAGCAGGTCTATGCGGGCTACATTTTTTTCTCGCAACTTGCCGTCGGAGGCGTCGATCGCTCGGCCCTCAAGGCCGTGGCCGAGCACCGCGCGCGCGATGCCCAGCTGGGGGCGACGGTGTTGGCCGCGCTCTTGCCGGCGACGCTGATGGCGGCGCTGAGCACAGCGCTTTTTTGGACCACCCGGCACCACATCGCGCGCTTCCTGGAGAGCCCCGGCGTGGCCCTAGGCATCGAAGCCGCTTGCGGCGGTCTGTTCTTCTTCGCGCTCAACAAGGTGCTGTTGGCCGTGGTCAACGGCCTGGAACGCATGCGCGCGTTCGCGGTGTTCCAATCCCTGCGCTACGTGCTGATCTTGGTCGGGTTGTGCCTGGTGCGCATGTGGCAATGGGACGGAGCGCGCGTGGCGTTCGTGTTCACGTTTTCCGAAGGGCTCTTGTTCCTCGTGCTGGCCCTCGAGATCCTGCGGCAAGTGCCGCGCCCATCCGGCGGTGTAGCGCGCCTGGCGCTCCAGCACGCGGTCTTTGGCGTCAAGAGCCTAGCCAGCGGAGTGCTGCTCGAACTGCAAGCGCGCGTCGACGTGTGGATGATCGGCGCCTATCTTTCGGACGCGCGCGTGGGCATCTACGGTTTTGCGGCGCGCATCGCCGAAGGCGTGTTCCAAATCCTGGTCGTGCTGCAAAACATCTACAACCCCAAGATCGCCGAGCACCTGGGCCGCGGCGCCAAAGCGGAACTCGCCCAGTTGGTGCGCCGGGATCGACCTAGGATCGTGCTCTCGATGGCCGGCGCCACGGCACTGGCGATTGCCTGCTATCCGATCGCGCTGTGGCTGCTCGCTCCCGATCCGACCTACCGCGAAAGCTGGCCGCCGTTTGCCATCCTCGTGCTCGGCATGGCGGCCATGGCGGGCTACTATCCCTTCGCCCAGACGCTCCTAATGGCCGGTTTTCCCGGTTGGCACACGTTCTACATGGTTTCGCTCGTAGCCTGCAACGTGGTGTGCAACGCCCTGCTCATTCCAAGGCTCGGCATTCCTGGAGCGGCCCTGGCCACGGCGATTTCGTTCCTGTTTTCGTGCCTGCTCTTGGTGCGACTGGTCAAGCAGCGAACCGGGGTGCAGCTATGAGCGGCGCGCCGAGCACGCCGCGCTGGGCGTTCGTTTGGTTGTGGGTGGTGACCATGGCGGCCATGGGGCTGCGCTGGCGTGGCCTGGACAGCTCGCTGCCGGTCGCCACCGAACCGGACTGCAAGATCCCGCTGCAAGTCGAGCTGATCGAGTTCGGCGTGCCCGATCCACAAGCCAACGTCGAGTTCCAGTACTACCCCACCTTGCTGGCCCAGATTGCCTTGGCGCTTCCCAGAGCGCCGCGCCTCGCCCAAGACGCGCCGTTGGCAGCGCACCTGGAAGCCGCCGGACGCACGGTGTTCAAGTCGCGCCTGGCCGTGAGCTTGGTGGCGGTGCTCGCCGTGCCACTGACGTTCGTCTTGACGCGGCTCTACGCCGGCCCCCTGGCGGCGCTGCTTGCCGCGGCGCTGCAAGCCACCAGCCTGTTGGCCGTGAGTTTCTCTCAGCAGGCGCGGCCGCACGCCGCCTCCGGCGCGACTTTTCTAGCCGCGCTCCTCGCCAGCGTGTACTTGCATCGCCGGGGCGGATGGCGCGGCTACTTCGTCGCGGGCCTGGGGCTGTTTCTTGCCATCGGAACACTCCAAAGCGGAGCCCTGTGCGCCCTGGCGCCGCTGACCGCGCACTTGCTGCGCGCCAGGCAAGCCGCGCGCGGCGCGCGCCTCAGGCAGCTTTTCGACCCGCGCGCGCTGCTCGTGCCGCTCCTGGCGCTTGCGTCCGTGTACGTTTTCTACCCGTTCTTGTGGGACGAAGTGACCGGCGACCGCGAACTGGGCCGCGCGGGCACGACGCTCGAACTGGGTGGCCACTTGATCTTCTGGAACCAGTTCAACGGCCAGGGCATCAAGATCGTGCTGCGCACGCTGTGGTTCTACGACCCGCTGCTGCTCGCCGCGGCTGGCGCCGCGCTCGTGTTCGCGGCTTACCGCACGCTGCGCGCGCCGCTAAGAACGCTCACGGCAATGCAGCCCGCGACGCTGGTGCTGCTGGCGTTCGTCGTGCCTTACGCCGGCATGGTGCTCATGTACGAACGCACCTACGAGCGCTTCGTGTTGCCGCTGATTCCGTTCCTGGCTTGCATCGCCGCGCTGGCCATCATGCGCGCTGCACACATCTTCCCGCGCCTCTACTGGCTGGGCGCGGGCCTGGCGCTGACCATGGTCCTTTCGACGGGCGCCTTTGCCTACAAGCTCGGCAGCGTGCGCCAAGCGCCCAGCACGCACTACCAAGCCGCGGCTTGGATCGAATCCAACGTGTCGCCAGGGCCAGCGGACCGCGCACCAAATGCGCACGCCGAGGCCGAAAAACCATATGCCCCGACGCGCATCGCGCTGTTCGCTCCAACGCTAGATCTTCCGCTGTGGCGTAACCAGGAAGGCCTTTTCGAGGGCGGCCGCTCGGTCATCGGGCACCTAAATCTATGGTGGTCGCGCTACCAGGCCCGATTGGACGGCGGTCAGGGCCCCCCGCCGCGCTATCCGCTGGTGTGGATTCCGGGGGATTTGGCAGCCTTGGTCTCGGATCCGGAGCGCCTGGTGGCCGAGCTAGGCGCGGAACTGGCGGTGGTGGAAGTTTTTGCCGATAACCGGGTGCATCCCGGAGCCACGTTGTTGCGTAGCATGCTTATGGACAAAGCGACACGCTTGGCGCGCTTTTCCCCAGACGGCGACCCGTATTTCAGTCAACACCCCTTGGGCTACCAAGACGAATCCAGCGTGACCCCCCCGCACTTCCTGGCGCGCATTCTCAACGCGCGTTGCATGGGACCCGTGCTGGAGGTCTACGACGTGCGCGCGCTCTCCAGCGGCGGTTCTGCGGGGGATAAGTAGCGTGCGCGCCCTCGAAAGCACCCTGGCCAGCGAACCGATGCTCCACGAACAGGAATTCGACGGCGTCAAGATCGGCGTCATCGTGCCGGCCTATCGCGTGGAGCGCCAAATCGAAAAGGTGCTGCGCGGCATCCCGCCCTGGATCCAATCCATCATCGTGGTCGAGGACAAGAGTCCCGACGACACCGCGGCCAAGGTCAAGGCCGTGGGCGACCCGCGCGTGACCTTGATTTCGCACGCGCAAAACCAAGGCGTGGGCGGAGCCATGCAGACCGGGTTCCTGGAGGCCGTACGCCAGAACTTGGACGTGGTGGTCAAGATGGACGGCGACGACCAAATGAATCCGGCCGAATTGCCGCGCCTGGTGGCGCCGCTGGTCGACGGCCGCGCGGACATGACCAAGGGCAACCGCTTCCCCAGCTTGCAGGCCATCAAGGCCATGCCGCTCTTGCGAATCGTAGGCAACGCCGGACTGACGTTCCTGGTCAAACTCGCCTCGGGCTACTGGGGCAATTTCGATCCGGCCAACGGCTACATCGCCTTGCGCACGGATGTCCTAAGGCGCATGGACGTAGCCAAGCTGCCTAGGCGCTACTTCTTCGAAAGCGGCTTCTTGATCGAACTGGGCATTCTGCGCGCGGTGGTGCACGACGTGGCCATGCCCGCGCGCTACGGAGACGAAGTCTCCAACTTGTCGGTCTCGCGCACGCTGCTGGGGTTTCCCCCGCGCTTGTTCCTGGGGCTGCTGCGGCGCATTTTCTGGCGCTACATGATCCACGACTTCTCTGCCGTCAGCGTGTTCTTGCTGCTGGGCTTGCCGCTCTTGTTTGCCGGCATGGCCTACGGCGGCTACACGTGGTGGACTCTGGGACACGCAAGTTCCACGCCCGGCTGGGCCTCGGCGGGTCAAGTCATGCTGGCAGCCATGCCCATCATCTTGGGCTTCCAGATGCTGCTGCAAGCCATCGTCTTGGACATCTACAACGTTCCGCGCCAACCGATCTCGTCGCCCCTGGACGAACGCGCGCACGGCGCGCATTAGGGCTGAGAACTAGCCGGCCCGGGGCGAGGCGGCAAGAGTCAGCGGGCCCAGCGCACAACCCAGGGATCTAAGGCGCGATTTGGAAGTTGAGCGCGTTGCTGAGCACGACCGACGGCGGAGGAAGACTTTGGTCGCGGCTCCAGAATTGTGCGTGAACTTCCGAACCCTGCGTGAGCGCTGCATCCACGCCGGAAGCGATCCAGGCGTTGAAATCAAGCGACAAAACGCCCGTACAATCAGCGCTGGGAGCAGACGATCCGCCGGAAGTCACGACGACGGTGCGCAAAAGCGGCGCAGCGATGCACAGCCAGCCGCCTTGGAAAGGCACGAAGTCGCCGCCGGAGGTGCCGTAGAAGAGCAAGCCCGGAGTCTGGTTGAGTACGTTCTTGGCCCCGATCGTGAAACCGGAACCGGCGCTCACAC
>JAKFYL010000199.1 GCA_021730845.1 Planctomycetota bacterium
ATCCACGCCCATTACGCTTGGTTCCAAGCCCAGTGCTTGCAACTAGCTAGACAGCGGTCCTGATCGGTCCGAAACCTGCGAGCAAAGTCGCTCTTCGCTGCTTCCAGCAGCCAAGCAGACTTTGCTCGCGCGCGTTTTCTGAGCCTGGGTCACGAACCGCTCGTGGCGAAGGACTCATCCGCTCGCCAGCATGCGAGCATTCGACGTGTCGCGCTTGGCTGACTGTGGTTCGAGCGCGGTGCTCAGTTAGGCCGCTCGATTTGGACGCAAGTGCAACCGGCGCTCCCCATTCCGGCCGTTCGCAATTGGAGCGCAGACGATTTGTGATCACGAAAGGAAGACAAGGCGATTCTGATTGTGTGCCGATCGGGAAGTCCACGCATCCGTGTAGCACACCATCCGTGGGCAAGGCCGTCTAGGCACCGAACTCGTGGCCGTAGTCCTCGACGGAAGCAAGAATCACTTTCTCCGCGTGGCTGCGGTCGTAGATCACCGTCCCGCTCGCATTGACCGGCTCACCGGGCTGAAGCTTGTAGGTCGAAAAATAGTGGCGCATACGTGCGACCAAGTTGTCTGGCAACTCGGCGAGCTCCCGGCATTGTCCCCAGATCAGGTCGTTCTGGAGCACCGCAACAAGCTTGTCGTCGGCCTCCCCGTGGTCGACCATTTGGATGCCCCCTACCACGCGCGCACTCAAAATGATGTCGGCGCGCGTGATCGGCCGTTCGCTGATCACGCAAATGTCGAGCGGGTCGCCGTCGCCCTTGACCGCGCCCGGGCACAGTCTCGCGACGCGATCGCCGCACAAGGTGCGCGGGACAAAACCGTACAGGGTAGGAGGCTGCGCCGCGCCGCTCTGTGGCCGATCAACGCGCAAGTAACCGGTCGCCTTGTCCACTTCGTACTTGATTGCATCGAAGGGCGTGATCTCGATGTAGGCGGTTACGATCTGTGGCGGATTCGGGCCGACCTCCAATCCGTGCCAAGGATGCGGGCGCCAACGATAGAATGCGTGAGGAAAGGCCATGCTGCCAGCCTAGCAACTGCGCGTTGGCTGCGTACATTCCACCGGCGGCCCATCGCGCGAGGAGTTGCGTTTGGGGCTGGGTGCATGGGGCTTGGGACTCGCCGCGCTTGCAGCGGACGACGACAAATGGACTCCGAAGGCTGTGGCTACATGGCTAATGGGTGGGAGCACGCGACACACCTCGAAACGCAACCAACCCAAGCGCGCGTTCGCGGATCGATGTTGCCACGATTCCATGCTTGCGTGTCCGCACAGGTCATGGCGTCAGGCGTGACAAGCTTGGCCACCCAAGCATGGACCTTACGGTTCTGCCAAGAATACTTCCGCCAACATGCAACGCGCGCTGCCCCCGCCGTAGGTTTCGATGGTATGGAGGTCGACCGAGACGATTTCGCCGTGACGCGCGAGTTTGGCGCGCTGATCGGGATTCAGCGCGCCCAAAGCGCGCGCCGACAGAACGATCAGCGGCTCACCCGCCTTGGAGCGCAGTCCCAGACAATTTCCGGCGAAGTTGCTGAGCTGTTCGCGCGAGATCGCGATCAGCTCGCGCCCACGGGACTGGAGCGCTTGTGCGAGCTGCTCGCGTTCCTGTGGATCGGGTACGGATTCCAGGCCGGCGACGGCAAAAGTATCGCCGATGCACAACAAGACATTGGTGTGATAGATCGGCGCCCCTTGATCGTCCACGGCGCGAAACGCATGTGCGGCGTAGCCCAGTTCTTGGCAGAAAGCGGCTAGGCCAGCTTCTGTCGTGCGCGGCGAAAGGCAGGCGTAGGCCGTGCGTCCGGGCCGATCGAGCACCACGCTGCCGGTGCCCTCGAGGATCGCTCCGTTTTTTTCTCCCTGGCGCAGGTCGACGATGCGATGGGGGACGAACGGGACTTTGAAACCAAGCGTTTGGATCAGATCTGGGCGCACTTCCGCGCGCCGGTTGGCCGCCAACATGGGGTACAGCACCACGGTGCCGCCCGCATGAAACGACACCCAATTGTTTGGGAACAGCGCGTCGGGGGTCACGGGCTGGGGCGAGTCCTGCTCCACAACGACCTGCACTCCGTGCGCGCGCAGCGTCGATGCCAAGGCATCGAACTCGGCTTGCGCACGCGAAAGCAGTTCGTGCTGGGGAACTCTGGCCGCGGGCGCCTGAAACGAATTGGTCGCCTGGGTTTGGGGGTTGGAAAAGAAATGCGCCGGACGAATCATCAGCACGGTGTTCGTCGTTTGGGGCACGGTTCGTCCCGCTTCGCCCCCGCGCGCAAGGCCGCCGCTGGTCATGGCGCCTTGGACCGCATGGATTCCAGCTCTTCCCAGCGCGCAAACTCCACGCCCAGCTGGTCCGAAACACGGGCGCGCTGGGCCGTGACTTCGTCCAGGGCCGCTCGCGGTCCCAAGTACAGATCGCCGGCCGCCAAGCGCGCATCCAAGCCCGCCAGTTCTCCTTCCAAGGCGCCAATGCGCTGTTCCACTTGGGCCAGCTCTTGTTCTTGCCATGGGGTGAGGCGCTTGGGCTTGGAGGGCGCAGATGTTGCCGCCAGCTTGGCTATCGCCTTGCTTGTTTCAGCGGCCGGACGCGCAGCGGCCTTCTCGCGCGCTAGGGCCTCGAGCAAGTCGGAGAAGCTGCCGTGGTGCAGCCGTGCGTGGCCGGCGCCATCCAAGTGCAGGATGTGGGTCGCGACTCGGTCGAGGAACCAGCGGTCGTGGCTCACGACCACGAGCGCGCCCTCGAACGCGAGCAAGGCTTCTTCGAGCGCGCGTAGGGTTGTCAGGTCCAAGTCGTTGGTCGGCTCGTCGAGCACGATCACGTTGCCGCCCGCGCACAAGAGCTTGGCCAGCGCCACTCGACTGCGCTCGCCGCCGGACAACTGCGAGATCAAGCAGGACTGGGCCGCGGCTGGAAACCCAAAGCGATCGAGAAAACTCGCCGCGCGCACGCTGCGGTCTCCCACTCGAATGACGTCGCTGTGTCCAGCGACTTCCTCGAGCACCGTGTGGCTCAGGTCTAGACCGCTGCGCTGCTGATCGATGCCCATGAAGCGCACGGTCTCTCCGACTTCGCGTACGCCGGTATCCGGTTCGACTTCTCCCAAAAGCATGCGGATCAAGGTGGATTTGCCGGCGCCGTTGGGGCCGACGATGCCTAGGCGCATGCCCGGTTCCAGCTCCAGTTCGAGGCGCGGGACCACCGAACGCTCGCCATAGCGCTTGGAAACGCCGCGCAGTGACAACACCCGCGCTCCCAGTCGCGGTCCCGGCGGAATCACAAGCTCCAAGTCATTGCTGGAAAGAGTGGGGGCATCGCCGACTAGATCTTGGTAGCGGCGAATGCGGGCCTTGGCCTTGGTCGTGCGCGCTGGCGGCCCGCGGCGCATCCAAGCGGTTTCACGCCGCAGGAGATTCAGGCGCGTGCTTTCCGATCGCGACTCGGATTCCAGGCGCGCCGTGCGGGCTTCCAGGTACTCGCCATAGCCGCCTTCGCTGGCCCACAACTGTCCGCGGTCCAGTTCCACGATGCGATCGACGACTCGATCGAGAAAGTAGCGATCGTGAGTGACTAGCAGCAGCGGTGTGCGCGTCTGCAGGAACCAATCCTCGAGCCACTCGGTCACGAAGGCGTCCAAGTGGTTGGTCGGTTCGTCGAGCAAGATCAGTTCCGGGCGGGCGAGCAGCAGCCGCGCCAAAGCCACGCGCCGCCGCTCCCCGCCGGACAACTGGCCGCAAGGCGCATCGAAGTGTTCCAGCCCCAGTGCATGCAACGTGGATTCGACCTTGTGTTCGACGTCGTGTCCGCCGTGCGATTCCAGTTCCGCTTCCAAGCGCGACTGGCGCGCGAGAAGTTGCGGCACACGCACGGAGTCCGCGCTTTCTAGTTCGCCGTGCACGCGCTGCAATTCGGCGAGCACGCGTTCTCTTTCGGTCAGGCTCGCGCGCACGCTTTCGCGGACGGTCAAATGGGGCTCGAGTGCCGGATTCTGTTCGAGGTAGCCCAGGCGCAGGTCTCGGCGCAGTACGCGCTTGCCCCGGTCGAATGGCTCGACTCCGGCCAGCACGCGCAGCAGGGTCGATTTTCCCGAGCCGTTGGGGCCGAGCAGGCCCACGCGTTCCCCTTCGCCGATCGACAGCGTGACGCCGCGCAGGAGCACGCGTTCGTTGAAGCCTTTCCAGACCTCTTCCAGACCAATCAGGTCCATGACCCCTCGAGCCCTGGTTAGGCGCGAGCCAATCGGCGTTGGCTGGACTGCAAGGGCGCGTCCCTTCTCAGGGGCCCACTTTCACACTCGTGCATGGGCGCATCGTAACTCCTTGGGCCCGCAAGCGTTCTGGGCGCGCGCTCCAAAGCTCGCCACGCGCGCGCTACGATGGAACGAGCACACACTATGAGTCAAAGCGTTTGGAGGCATTTGGCTACACCGCCGCGCCGGCTGCGCACGACGGCGTTCCTAGAGGGTGTTTCCTACATTTTGTTGCTTGGCGTGGCGATGCCGCTGAAGTACTTCGCCGAAATGCCCTTGGCCGTGACTTTTGTAGGTTCCTTGCACGGGTTCCTGTTCGTGGCCCTGGCGGTGCTTGGCTACGAGGCCATCCAAGACGGCCGCAAATCCTGGGGCTGGGGTGTGAAACTGGGTCTGGCGGCGCTCGTGCCGTTCGCCGTGTTTTTTCTCGACGCTGCGTTGCGTGAGGACTGCGAGCG
The DNA here is from genome assembly GCA_021730845.1 of Planctomycetota bacterium. GTDB lineage: Bacteria > Planctomycetota > UBA1135 > UBA1135 > JAKFYL01. Next base: position 4,716 of record JAKFYL010000199.1, read on the forward strand.
CTGGCCGGAGCGGGATCGCAGATGACGGCCCGGGACGTTGGCGCCAATCAGGAAGCCGCGAAAAAGCAAATGCCCCCGGGTTGATCCCCGAGGGCAGCATCTGCACCGACCTTGCGGTTCAGCGACAGGCAACAACTATCGTGGTCGAGGAAAGCCCTCGAGCGATCGTGTGCGCGACTAGCGCTTGGGACCGCCGGGCGGACGCGGTGCCTGGCCGGGCTTGGGTGCAGCCGGCGCGGGATTGCCCGGCTTGGGTGCCGGTTTCGGTGTGGGCTGTGCTTGCGACTGCGTGCTCTTTCCAGTGTTCATTTGCTTCTAACAAGGACTGCCTCACTCACGACTCAGACAGCAAGTAACTCTTGCGCTGATGGGAGTGATGCTGGAAATGTTCGATTCTCGAAGCCGACCTGTCAATCCGCTCTCAATCCGCGCGGGACGGCCGGGGAGTGAGCGACTAGGCAGGGCACGGTTGCTCCCGCGGCGGCCCCTATGGCGAGCAGATCCTCGCGTCTTAGGGTTGGGACACTCGGCAAGAGGTTTGTGCCTTTTGGCGAATATCTCTTGAATCGCCGTTGCCGGCGGAGAATCAGCAGCCGTACTGCTCAGTGCCAACGCTCTTCGCTGGTGGACAGTTCGCGGCCCTCGTCATCGACCCGAATGACGCGCACGGTCACACCCAAGCGGCGCTGGACCATGCTTGTAATTTTGTAGCACAGGCCCACGACGAACGCTGCAAAGCCTAGGCCCACCAGGGTGTTGAGCCACCAAGGAGCTCGCTCCGTGGGGAGCATGGGCGCGAGGGTCGTCACGAGCAGCATGACCAAGGCCCAAATCGCGCCGGCAACCGCAAGCAAACGCAGTGCGTACATGCAGCTTGTATCGACCTAGGAAGCGATCGATCCTGAGCAATCCCGTCACTTGGGAGGCGCAGGCGCACCGGCCGACAGGGCCTGCGCTTGGCGCAGCAAATCCGCCAGCGCCAAGTGGCCGTGCATGAGCGCCACCTCGGCGGCGGTCTGGCCCAACTCGTCTTGCAGGTGGGGATTGGCGCCCCGCGTCAAGAGCAAGCGCACCACCTGCTCGCGCCCCAAGCGAGCCGCGGAGCGCAGGAAGACTCCCGGTGGATGGGTTCCCATGCTCGTGTCCGGCGTCAAGCGCGCCAGGAGCTCTAGGGCGCGATCCTCGAAACCGTGTTCGAGTGCGTCCCACACGTCGAGCATTCCCGAGTGTCTCAGGAACACTTCGACCGCTTGCTGGCGGTTGCACTGGATCGCCCAGCCCAGCGCGGAAGAATCGTGCTTGGGATCGCGCAGGCCTGGATTGGCGCCGCGCGCGAGCAAGAGCTCACAGGTCGATGGCCAGCCGGCCCAAGCCGCGCAATGCAGCGCCGTCACGATCACCGGGCCAAACGACACCCATTCATCGATGGGCGTGCCCGCGTCCAGCAGCCAGTGTACGAGCCCGTCGCGGCCGTTCGCGGCTGCGCATGCCAACGCCTCGCAGGCGATTTCGCGGCCCAGCGGCAGCTTGCCTTCTTTCCTGCGTGCAGCAGCGAACATGCCCGCGCTCGGACGCAGTTCTCCCGGGCCGGCGAAAAAGGACGCAGCCGTTTCCAGTTCACCCAACCCGCTGGCGAGCGTCAAATCGACCGGAGCCCCGCGCGAACGCAGGTGCACGGCCAATTCCCGCAGCGCCTGACACTCCACGCAGTGGTACAGGGCGGTCCAGAGCAACTGACCGTCGTCGAAGCCCCGCTTTGCGCCGCGCTGCAACAAGACGTCGATCAGGCCCGGCGCGAGCCCCGATTCGGCGGCCAGAGAGCTGCCCATCAGGAGACCCAGCGTGGTCGCCCCGTCGGAGGCCTTCTGTCCCGGAAGAGTGCCACAGGGTGCGTCCACCAGCGCACCGGCGTCGAGCAGGATCGTGGCCAGTTCGGCCGCATTGCGGGGGATCGGCCCGCGCGCTGGATTTCCGGCCAGGTGATGCAGGAGCGTCGCGCGCTGGAAAAACCCGGCGTAGTGCTGCGGGTCGCCTTCATCGCCACTGGCACGCGCGCTCGCGAGCCCTGGCTTGGAGCCCAAGACGTGCCTTAGCAGCACCGCATCACCGGCGTCCAAGGCCCTCAATGCATCCCGAAACGAGTACACCATTGCTGATCGAGTCGCGGCAACTTCTTAGCCCAAGCCGAGAGCCGTCTCGGCCGCATGAGAATTCTTGCGCTCAGCGCGCGCGCTGCATCTGCTTGGCGGCTGACACCCACCCCTCGCTACGGATGCGCGCCGAGGTGATGCCCAGTCGGGCCGCCAACTGATCGATCTCGGCCGAGCTCAAGCTGGCCACTTGCCCAAACGTGGAAATGCCCATGCGCCGCATCTTCTTGGCGAAGACCGGGCCGATGCCGTCGATGGCCTCCAAGTCGTCGGGGTTCTGGGCGGGCTTAGGCAACTGCTTGGCAGCCTGGGGCTTGAGCGTGTCGCGCTCTTCCTTGCGTTGCGCTTGAGCCTCCTTCCACTGCGCCTTGAGCTCGCGGATCGTCTCGTCGCGCTCGGCCGAAGCCTGCACGGCTTCCGCGAGCTTGGACTGCGCGCGCTCGAGTTCCTTCTCGCGACTGTTCAGTTGGCCCGCCGAAAGCTTGAGCTCCTTCTCCAGGCGCGAAGCTTCTTTTTGCACCTCGCGCAGTTCGGCATTGCGCTCCGAGAGCGCACCGTCCAGCTCGGTCTTCTGTGCCCGTTCGCGCTCGAGCTTGTTCTCGACCAAGTCCAGCTTGACGAGCAGCTTGTCCAGCTCGGTCGCCGCGGCCGCGCGTTCCTTCTCCAGAACGGCAATTCGATCCTCGAGTTAGCGGATCGCTTGGCCACGCGCGGCGAGGTCGCCTTCGAGTTCCATGGCGCGCGCCAGGTGTTGTTCGATGGTCTGGTCGAGGCTCTCGTGCTTGGCGCCGGCGCGCTCCAGCGCAGCGGTCAGCGCGGAGCGCTCGGACTCGATCTGCGCCGCGCGCTCCTGGGCCGCGCGCACCCGCTCGGCGTGCTCTTGCACGGCCGCCTCGAGTTCCGCCACGCGCCCGCGCTCGCGCTCCAAGGACTGTTCGACGGCGCGTTGATTGGCTTGGCCGCGCTCCAGCGCACCCGCCGCGGATAGGCGTTCGGATTCCAGTGCCGCGATCTGGTCCTTGGATGCGCGCAATTCCTCCGCGCGCACTTCGATGGCGCGCTCCAATTCGGCGCTGCGCCCGCGCTCGTGTTCCAGGCGTTGTTCGAGCGTCGAGTGCCTAGCCTGGGCTTCCTCCAGACGGCTGCGCAAGGGCTCCAGCTCCGCCACGCGGCCGCGCAAAAGACCCAGTTCTTGCGCCGCAATTTCGAGCTTTTCCTCGCGCTCGGCGCGCAAACGGTCGGCCGTCTCGCGCGCGTCCTGCAGGGCCTCGATGCGCGTGGGCAAGGGCTTGAGTTGCGCCAATTCCAGGCGCACTTCGGCGAGTTGCGCTTCCAGGCTCTGAGCCTGGTCGAGGCGCAAGCCGAGCTGGGCCTGGGTGCGGCCAAGCTCGACTTCCAGTTTGCGCAGGCGTTCGATCTCGCCGGCCATCTCGGCCAGTTCCAGCTCGGCCTGTTCGAGCTTGGCAGCCAGCATTTCGCGCTGGCGCTGTTGTTCGTTGCGCTCGGCCTCGAGTTCCGGGATACGTCGAGCCACGGCCTCGCCCTCGAGAACGCGCTGGTTGAGTGCGCGCAGTTCGTCATCCCGGCGCTGGAGCAGGTGCTCGCGTTCGCTCAGTTGCAAGCGCGTGGGGGCCACGGCCGCGGCCAAGGCTTCCAGGCGCGCCAACTCCGCGCCGCGGCGATCGATCTCCGATTGCGCGGTCAGGAACACGGTCTGCGTGCGAGCGATCTCGTCGGCTTGTTCCTGAACGCGGCGATCGCGGTCGTGGAGCCTCTGAGCTGTCTGTTCTTTCTCGAACGCCAATTCCTTGGCGCGCCGCGTCATCGCGGCCAGCTCTTCCTTGACCGAGTTGTGCTGTTCCTTGGATTCGTCCAGGGCCTGCTCGAGCGCTTCGATGCGTCGATCGCGGTTGACCAGGTGCGCTTCTAGGTCCGCCTTTTCGGCTTGCACCAGTTCCACGCGCCGCGCGTGCTCGGCATTCTCGCTGCGGTAGCCCATGACCTCGGCGTAGGCTTGCTCGATCTGCGCCGTGGCGCTCTCGATGGCTTTCAGGCCTTCGTCCTTGAGCTGACGGCCCTCGGCAGCCTCTTGGCGCGCAGCATCGATTTCTGCATTGCGTTGCGCCAGCTCTTGCTCGGCTGCTTGCCGGGCTTGCTGCGCCGTTTCGGAACTCGAGGCCAGGCGCGCGATTTCCTGGTCACGGGACTCGAACTGTTCGGCGAAGCCGGCCATTTCGACGCGGTTGGCGTTGAGCTGCCGGATGGCGTCCGCGCGTTCGCTCTCGGCCAGCCGCACCTTGCGGCTGAAAAGCTCCTCCATCACGCGCTTGTCGCTCGTGCCCATCCACAAGTGCGCGAGCCACCCTATGGCGGTGCCGGCCGCCAGCGCCAAGATCACTGCGATGTACATCAGACGCGCCTCCCTAGCACTTTGTGCACGAGCCACCCCAAGGCGACGCCGGCCGCTAGCGCAACGGCAACGGCGGCGGGCATCCAGTCGACATCGGGCAGGTTCAAGGCAATTTGCATGGGTTTGGTGTGATCGCTCGCTCAAGCGAATTCGTGCGTGATCGAATCCCAGCCGCGAGACATGGGCCTCTCGCGGACAAGCAATCCGCTCCGGACCGCAGCGCCTAAGGTAGAGACCTTGGCACAGCGATCAACCCTCCTTTCACGGCTGCACGGCCTTTGTCGGCGCATGAACAGACCGTCAGCCCAAACTGCGCGGCTGCGCTGCGGCGCGCAATCTATGCCAGCGATAGCGGCTGGCAGCGCCACGCATCCTTGCGCAGCACGAGTGAGTCCGCCACTTGCTTCCAGCGCGCAAAGTGCGGCGTCTTGTAGTGCGCCTCGAGCGCGGCCAAGTCGTCGTAGACCTCCCACAAGACGAATTCAGCTTCGCGTTCGAGCACCTGGTGGATCTCGAAGCGCCGACAGCCCGGCTCCCGGCGGGCGTGGGCCGCGTTCTCGCCCATGGCGAGCTGAAACTCCCGCACTTTCGCGGGGTGGATCGAGAGCACCACAGTGAGGCAGATCATCGGGGCGGTCAGGAAAGGGGCCATATGCAACTTTGGGCCGAATTCGGCACGCTAGAAGCGTCGCACAGTACGCTGGACCGGCGACCCGGGCGCGCCCAATCCAAAACGGAACGAGAAGGGTGAAATCCTGGTCCCGGGGAGCCTAGACATGTATCTATTGCGTTCAGAGTGCCCTTCCTGGCACTCCTACGGTCCAAAAGGTGCATCATGCGCGCCCAGCCACTCAAGCGATTCGCCGGACCAGCCCGATCCAGGTCTGTCGCAGGGCTGGGAAGATCCGTGCGAATACGGTCCCAGGGACTGGAACTGGCAGTGGAGGAGCCATGACTAGCAGAGCATTTCGAAGTCACCCTAGGGCCGGCGTTTGGGGCTGGGCACTGGCCGCAAGCTGCTCTCTTTGGGCAGGTTGCGAGTCGCAGTCCCCGGAGAGCCACGCCACCTTTTCTCAGCCTCGGGAAGTCGATGCAGCGAGTGCTCGCCTGCGTTGGGACGCCTCGACGGCGGAGCGCTTTGGGCTGTCCAAGAACGCCCTGGCGCCCCAAGCTCACTCCTCGGCTGCTCCCGCACCTGCCACCAAGTCGCAGGGCAAGTCCGATTCCCAATGGACCACCCCCAAGGGTTGGGTCGAGCTCGAACCCACCAGCCTGCGCACCGGCAACTGGCGCGTAGCCGGAGACCCGCGCGCGGAGTGCTTCTTGACCCTACTGGGCGGCGACGCCGGTGGACTGGCGGCCAACGTCAATCGCTGGCGCACCCAAATGGGGCTGCCCGCGATGTCCCGTGAGGAGCTTGAGGGCCTCGAGCAGATCGAATTCCTCGGCGGCCAAGCGCCGATGGTGAATTTCGAGGGTACGTACACCGGCATGACGCCCGGCGGCGGCAGCGGCGCGCCGCAAACCGGTTACCGATTGGTGGGAGCCCTGAAAATCGATCCGCAAGGGTCCATTTTCATGAAGATGACAGGACCTAGTGAGGTCATTGATGGTGAAGTGAACGCCTTCAAAGAACTTGTCGCCTCGCTCGGCAAGCCCTCCCAGGATGCAGCCGGCGCGGCCACTAGCGGCCCAGCCTCGAGTTCAGCCCAGCCGCAAGGCCCGGCTGGCACCGGCGCGCTGACCTGGGACGTGCCTCAAGGCTGGGCCGTCGCTCCTCCCAACCCCGCGCGCGTCGTCACCTTGTATGTGGACGAGGACCGCGAGGTCGAATGCTACGTCACTTCGCTCGCGGGCGAAGCCGGCGGAGCTCTCGCCAACATCAACCGCTGGAACAAGCAGATGGGCGCGGCCGACCTCTCCGACCTGGCGCAACTGGAGCGCATCGACATGCTAGGCACCAGCGCTTACCTAGTCGAAGTCGACGGAACCTACTCGGGCGCCCCGGGAGGGCCGGCGCCGGCCAGCCTGCTCGGCGCGGTGCTGGTCTCGCCCCAGGGCTCCACGTTCGTCAAGCTCATCGGTCCAAGCGAGGTCATCCGCCAGCAGCGCACGGCCTTCCGCGCGTTCTGCGCCTCGCTGCGCGTCAAGGAGTGAGCGCCATGCAACGCCCGCTGCAACAGCTCGTGCGCCTGTTTTCCTCCTTCGGCTTGAGCTGCGTGCTCCTGCTCTTGCTCGGTTTGCTCACCTGGCTGGGCACGCTCGAGCAGGTGCACACGGGTTTGTTCGACGTGCAGAAGAAGTACTTCGAGTCCTTCTTGCTGTGGCACGACTTCGGCCCTTTTTCCCTGCCCCTGCCTGGCGCCAACTTGGTGCTGTGCCTCTTGTTCGTGAACTTAATCGTGGGCGGTTTGATCCGACTGCGTCGCGACCGTTCCCGCATCGGCGTCGCGATCACCCATGTGGGCATCGGAGTTCTGCTCCTCTCGGGATTCGTCAAGACCTACTTCTCCGACGAGGGGCACGTAACCCTGTTCGAAGGTCAGTCCGCGAGCTACTACCAGAGCTACTACCGCTGGGAAGTCGCCATCCACGAAGACTTGGGCGGCGGCCGTTTGCGCGAATTCATCGCTCCAGAAGAGGCATTCGCCAGCGCCTCCAGCGGCAAACCCGCGCGCATCCAATCCGAGGACTTGCCCTTCGATTTGGTTGTCTCGAGCCTGTTCGGCAATTGCGAACCGCTGCCCAAAGGCCCGATGTTCGAGGTCGAAGTGCCCGTGATCGACGGCGTTTTCCTCGACCGACGCGCGCGCGATCCGCAAGCCGAAGCCAACATCGCCGGCATGTACGTATCGGTGCGCCCCAAGGGCGCCCACGGCAGCGCCGGCGAGCCTAGCCAGGGGATCTTGTGGGGCGCCGCCGCGGGCCCTTGGACCGTGAACCTGGGTGCGCGCCGCTTCGCCATCGACCTGCGCAAGGAGCGCTATCCGCTGGACTTCACACTCCAACTCGAGGACTTCACCAAGGTCGATCACCCCGGCACAGGCATGCCCAAATCCTTTGCCAGCGACGTCACCGTGGCCGAAGAGCACGGCACGCGGCCGGTGCACATCTCGATGAACGAACCGCTGCGCACCGATGGTTTGGTGCTGTACCAGGCCTCCTGGGGCCCCTCCAACGCGCGCCCCGGTGATGCGCTGTTTTCGACCTTCGCGGTCGTGCGCAATCCGGCCGACCGCGCTCCGCTGATCGGCTGCATCGTGATCGCGCTGGGGATGGTGCTCCATTTTTCCCGCAAGCTCGCGCGCCACGTGCGCGTGCAAAGGACAGCATGAAGACCATGCAACGCACTTTCCGCCAAGGGTTTCTCGGACTCGGGCTAGCGCTCGTTCTAGGAACCGGCGCCCTTCACGCCAGCCAAGCAAGCGACCCGCACGGCGCCCAAGGCACGCCCACGGCCCACGGCACGCCGGCTGAGCAGGTGCCCCAGCGCAGCGCACCATGGTCCAAGAACGTGCTGGACCTGGCCGCGCGCATGCCCATTCAAGAAGGCGGACGTGTCAAACCGTTGTCGACCTACGCGGCGTTCACGCTGCTGCGCTTAAACGGCAAGCGTTCGGTCGAGACCCCTACGGGGGACAAACTCACGCCGACCGCGTGGTTGCTGGACGTGCTCTACGATCCCAGCGCCGCCTCGCGCTACGAGATGTTCCTGGTGCAAGATTCGGCCGTGATCGACGCCTTGGGGCTGACCATCGCCGACAAGAAGCGCCGCGACCGCTACTCCTTCGCGGAGCTCGAACCGGGTTTCGACCGCTTGATGTCGCTGGCCCACGAGTACGATCGCATCGAATCCAAGCGTCGCACCTCGCTGCAACAACAAGTAGTCAATCTGGGCGAGAATCTCTTGGCTTTCGTGCGCATCAACCGGCACGAGCTCTTGGCCGTGATTCCGCCCTGGGGCGAGGACGCCACGCGGATTGCCGGGGAAGAGTGGTGGACGCCGCCGGAGCTGGCCGCGGCCGCAGTTTCCAAACCGGACTTCGACGCGACCGCGCTGCGTCTGCTCAAGCACTTCGAGAGCCTAGGCGACTTGCGCGACGACCCGGCCGGATTCGAACGCGAACTCGGTCAGCTCGTGGCCGGCACGACCGAGCTGGCGCACAGGCGCGGCGAGGGCGGAAAAATCGACTCCGAAGTGTCCTACTACCGCACCAAACCGATCACTTGGAGTTTGGTGTGCTTCTTGATCGCGTTCCTCTTGGCCTGCGGCTTGTGGCTCAAACCAAAGAGCGTCTGGCTCTACCGCGCCTGCGCGGGATTGACCCTGGCCGGGACGT
>JAKFYL010000247.1 GCA_021730845.1 Planctomycetota bacterium
GGCCAACGCGGCGCTGCGCGAAGTGCGTGGGACGAGCCGGACCTGTTGCGATCGGCCTGGTCGGCCGCTGGCTTGCGCGCGGCCAGCCAAGCAGCCGGCGGCCAAGCGAGCACCGTGAGCAGCGCGCTGGGATGCGCCAAGACCGCGCTGCAGCCCAGGGCAAAGCCCGCCGACGGCCGCCAGGCATTCGCAAGTCTCTTCTTGGTCCCTTGCTCCAACGCTTGGGACCGCAGCCAGATGCCGGCGCCCAAAAGGGTCAAAGCCAACATGAGCGTGTAACCCCGCGCGCACTGCGACCAATACAAGTGCCATGGACTGGCAGCTACCAGGAGCGCGCACAGTCCAGCTCGAAAGCGCCCCAGGACCGGCAGGAACGTCCAAGCACACAGCGGAATCGTGGCCCAACCAACCAGCGCCGGCCCCAGGCGCAATGTGGCCTCGTCGGTCGCTCCACCGGCAAGGGCGCTGACCCAGCGCACCAACCAAAATCCCAGCGGATATCGCAGCGCCGCGCCGCCTTGTGCTCCCAGGGCATCGTGCAGCGTGTGGGCTTCGTCGATCCACAAGCCCGGCAGGCCCAAATGCACGAGCCGCGTGAAGCCCAGACCCACGGCGACCCAAAAAAGTGCCCCCGGGATCCGGCTCATCTCAAGCAGCGTTGCACAGCCATCCGAGGAAGGCAACCGCTGCGTCCGCGCGCTATGCTGTAACCTTCCCAGACCCAAGAACGAATGCGCCTCACACCCGCCACTTTTTCCGCCCGGATCGCCAGGACCCTTTGGCCCGGGTTCTTGGCCGCTTGTCTGGGCTGCGCGGCGATCGAGTTCCAGCCCGGGGTCATGATCGCCAGCGATCCCCCGGGAGCTCGTGTGATGGTCGACAACCGCGATTCGGGTTTCGTTACACCCTGCAACCTGGCACTGCCGCGCGAGCGGCAACGCGTCGACTTGCTGCTAGAGGGATTCGCCCCCGTCAGCGTGGCCATCGACGAACGCGGGGGCTACTACTTGATCCACTGGCGCGAAGCTCTGGTTTCCAACGAAACTTGGCGCTTCCCACTGTGGCTCAATTACCGCGACGGGGTTTTCCCGTTCAAGGTCGTGCGCGGCTACTCGCCCGCGCGAATCTTCGTGCCCTTGGAACTGGCAGCCACGCAGTGACGCGTGCGACCAACCCGGCGCTCGCTGGATCCGTGACTCGCGTCGAGCGCGGCGTGTTCCTAGACCGTGATGGAACCTTGATTGTCGAGCGCACGAACCCCGTGCGCCAGGTGAGCGAAATCGAGCTGCTTCCCGGCGCCGCCCAAGCGGTGGCGAGCTTCAACAAAGCTGGGTGGCTCGTGGTGCTAGTCACCAACCAAGCGGCCATTGCCCGCGGCGCCGTGAGCTGGGACGAGTACGAACTGGTGCGCGTTGGACTTGCCGAAAAGCTGCGCGAGCACAGCGCCCATTTGGACTTCGACCTGTGCTGCCCCCACCACCAAGACCAAGGCCAAGCTCCGTATAGCCGCCCCTGTGGATGTCGCAAGCCTCAGCCGGGCATGTTGCAGGCAGCCATGGAACGCTGCGGACCTTGCCCTCGGCGCTGGAGTTTGATCGGCGATGCTTGGCGCGACTTGGCGGCCGCGAACGCGGCCGGAGTCGAGTCGCACCTAGTGCTCACGGGCAAGGGCGCTCTGGAGCGCGCGCGCTGCGAACAGTCGCGCTTCGTCCAAGCCCACCAGGTCCACGCCGATCTTGGCGCCGCCGCGCGCGCGCTGCTTCAGGGCAAGTAGCGCGACAAATGGCCGGAAAGCCAACCCGCCATCGGCGCGGGCAAGCGCGTCCAGGCCTCGCGCAGGGACTTGGTGCGGGGATTCGATGGGTGGAACGAAGGCAGCTGGCTCTTGCCCAGCAGCACGAAGCCATAGGGCAGGTCCTGGGCCACGAAGCCCTGGTGTTCCTTGAACTGAAACGCGCCCGAATCCTTGCGGCTGCGGCCGAAATCAAAGCGCCCGAATCCACGTTCCACGGCCCACTCCTGCAGCGCCATGTACATGAAATTGCTGGCCGAGAATTCGCGATCGGCTCCTTCGCGCGTGCCGGCGTAGTAGGCCAGCAAGTCGCGCTCGAAACGAAACGACATCACCGCCGAGAGCGGCTCGCTGCCCTTTTGCACGACGTGCACGAACGCGTCCTTGGGAAAGTTCGACTGCAGCGTTTGGAACCAGTGCCCCGGCAAGCTGGGCGACCCCAGGCCGTGCTTGTTGGCCGCGAACAGCCGCACCAAATCGCCCAGGTACCAACTGCCCTCGCGCAAAACGAGTCCGTGCTTCTCGCGCGCCTTGCGCGCCTCCGCGCGCGATTTCTTGGGCATGCCGGCTAGGACTTGGGCGGCGTCGCCGGGTAGATCGCGCAAGAACGTCGCGTAGAGATCGGAGCGCGCCAGTCCCAGGCCAGGGTCCTCGCGCAGGCGCAACTCGACGCGCGCGAACCCGCGTTTGCGCGCCTCTTGGCTGGCCGTTTCGACGAGCGCGCGTTCCATGTCCGAACTCTCACCGAGCGGGCCGCCGTACACGCCGTAGGGCATGCTCACGAGCGAGCGTTTGCCGCTCAAGGAACGCGTGCACATGCTGGGCAAGATGCCCACCAAACGGCCCTCGCGCTCCAGGCACCATTCATAGGGCTGGTGGCCGAAGATCTGCTCCACGCTGCGGCGCCAGGCCGACAAATGGAAAAACGTCCCGCGCGCGTGCCGGCGCACGAAATCGTCGCGCGCCTCGTCGTCGGACGACTGCAGGCGGCGCAATTGAGCTTCCGCGGGAATGGGGTGGTCGACTGGGTGCGCCGCCTTGGGGCTCGCGTTCGAATCGGGGGACTGGGAAAGCACGGGAAGCGGTGCCAGGTTCATTCGTAGGTTCGATCGACGCGGTACTCGCGCACGTTGCGCGACTGGGTGAAAATGATGATCTCCCCCACCAAACCGAAACCGATGATCTGTACGCCGAGCACGAACAGCATCACCCCCACCAGAAAGATCGGGCGTCCCCACAGCCCGTGGTCTCCGGCCAATTTTTGATACAGCAGCACGGCCAGGATGGCCGCTCCCGGCAAGCAGCAGGCGAAGCCGACCGAACCGAAAAAGCGCAGCGGCTTGTGCGTGAACTTGGTCAAGAACATCACGCCCAGGATGTCCAAGAAGCGGCGTGCGTACACGCCGACTCCGAACCATCCGGCCTGGCCCCATTCCTTGAGGTGGCGCACGGGAACTTCGACCACCTTGAAACCCAAGCGGTGCGCCATGACCGGCAAGAAGCGGTACATGTCGCCGTAGACCTGGATTTGTTCGGGCACCTCCCGGCGCATGGCCCGGAAATAGCAGTTCAAATCGTGGAAATTGGCTTGGATGATGCGTCGGATCAGCCAATTGAACAGCACCGACTGCCAACGATTGAGCAGCGGGTCGATGCGCGGCTTGCGATACGGAGCAACCAAATCGGCTCCCTGTTCGATGGCCGCCAGCATCTGCCCGATTTCCGCCGGGTCGCATTGCACGTACGAGGGCGACGTCACGATGACGCGACCCTGGGCGTGCTCCATGCCCGCGGATAGGCAAATGGAATCGCCGAAGGCGTGCTGCAACTGAACCAACTTGATGCGCTTGGGATCGGCCTTGTTCAGCTCTTGGCCCAGTTCCAAGGCTCGGCCGCGGGCACCGTCGTACACCAAGATCAACTCCCAGGTATGGCCCAGGCGCGTGAGCTCGCGCCCAAAGGACAGTGCGACCTGCTCCACTTCGGCCTCGCTGGTGCGCACGGGCACGATAACCGACACGTCGATGACCCCGCGCACAGCGCTCTTGTCCGCGGCGGGCTGCGCGGCAAGATGCCCAGCCTCCCGCGCGCCAACCGGGCCGGCTGGCTGCGTGCCGATTGGCCGTGCGGCCTGCACGTCCGGCTCGCGGGCACCGGGTTGCGTGCCAGATTGGGCCTGAGTCTTCAAGGCCCACCTTCCGTGCGTGAACGCGCCAAAATGCGCCGCGAAAGCGCCGTGCGATGGTATCCACTGGCGCGCACCGCCAGTTCGGAGAGCAGGCCGCAGAGCACGAAATGCAACGCCAAGGAGCCGAATAGAAAGGCCGAGAATCCCACGAAGGGAAGCCAATCACCCACCAAGGTCATGCGGCGGAAATCGATGGTGCCAAAGGCCAGAATCAGCAAGCTGAACAAAAGGAACGGCAGGGCGAACAAGCCGAAATATTGCAACGGCCGTCCCGCGAAGCTGGTGATGAGCTGGATCGACAACAAATCCAGGAACACCCGCAGTGCGCGTGAAATGCCATATTTGCTCTTGCCGAAGCGGCGCGGTCTGTGCCCCACGACGAGTTCGACGACACGCGCGCCGGAGGCGCGCGAAAGCACCGGCAGGAAGCGATGCTGCTCGGCATAGATGCGCATGTTCTTCAACAACTCGCGCCGAAACGCCTTGAGCGTGCAGCCGGTATCGTGGATTTGCGTCTTGGTGATGTAGGCGATCAGGCGGTTGGCGACCAGCGAAGGCAAGCGGCGCAGAAAGAGGCCGTCGTGCCGGCGCTTGCGCCACCCGGCGACGATATCCGCGCCGCGGTGAATCTGCTCGACCATGCGCGGAATGTCCGCCGGGTCGTTCTGCAAGTCACCATCCAGGGTCACCACGATGCTGCCGTGCGCGGCGTCGAACCCGGCCGCCATGGCCGCGGTTTGTCCGAAATTGCGCGACAGACGCACGATGCGCACGCGCGGGTCCTGCTGGCGCAGCTCGAGCAGGACCTGCAAGGACCGGTCCGTGGACCGATCATCGACGAACAGGATCTCGAAGCTCGTCTGGAGCGGCTCCAAGGCGCGGCACACTTCCCCGTAGAGCACACCCAGGCTGTGCTCCTCGTTGTACACGGGGACGATGATCGAGAGTTCGACGGCACTCGGGGGCATGGATATGGACCTAGCAAGCTACCGCAGTTACGCGCGGGGTTGCCATCGAGAAAGCGCCAGCGGGCCCTGGATGGGCTCCGGCGCGGCAGACGGCGCCGCATTGTCCACGCACGGCCCACGGGGCTACGATGCCGGCGTGCGCACGCTGGCGGAAACAACATGGACGATTGGACTGGGGGCGAGTGCGCGCGCCCACGATTTGGCTTCCGTACTGGAGCGACGCTGGAGCGCCGCTGCAGGCGTCGGTGGAAGCGTCGGTGGAGGCGCCACCGGGCCTGCTGTCGCGCCATGGCCCGCGCCGCGCCTGTGGCAATTTGCAAGCCTCTCGGAACTTGCAAGACTGCCCAAGGCTTGCGGGGTGGTCTTGGATTTCGAGCATGTGGACCAAGGTCAAATCGACGGCTTGCACCAAGTCCTTGCGGCTCTTTCGCCGCGCGAACTCTTGCTCCTGGGAAGTAGCGCCCGGCGCCCCAAGGCGCGACTGCTGCTAGAAGCGGGCGCGCAGTGGGCCGAGGACCCGGAGCTCGGCGTGGAAATCCTTTCCACCTGGTTGGAGCCGCCTGCGCGCGTGGAGCTCCCGCCGGCCCAGGGGCACGGCCTGATCACGCGCTTTCAATCGGACCTGGGTGCCAGAGCCCACGCTCGCGCGTTGGTCCGTCAAGCCACGGACCAGCTCGCGGCCGTGCTGGATTGCAGCCCACGCAGCCAGAGCGCGCTCGGTCGTCTGCAACGCGTTCTGGGCGCACAAGCGCTGCTCGAAGGCGGTGCATGGACGGCTCCGAACCGGCGCGTGGCTTGGAAGGATCTCGCGCTCGAACGACTGGAGCAGTTGCGTTGGCTAGGCCCAGAGCAGGGCAGCTTGATGGTCCGGCCCTGTGAAGTACCGGAGATCTTGGCCCACGGATCGCTGCTGGCGGCGGCCTTCGACAGCTTGGTGCTGGCGATCTGGCACAGCGCCGGCGCCAAGTCCACGTTGTGGGTGCACTTGGAGCGGTCCCACGCAGCCGGTCCCGATGCGGATGTGATCGTGCGCTTGTGCGTGGCGACACAGCCGGCATCCAAAGCCATGCGGGCGGTTGTTCCGGCGGACAATTGGATCTTGGAACTGGCGCAGCTGCAGGCGGAGGTCTCCGATCTAGAGCTGTGGGCCGCGGCGGCAGTGCTCGAAATGCACGCCGTGCGCTGGCGCCTAGGGGTCTTGGAGCACCTGCCAAGCTTGCAATTGGATTTTCCGGCCGCTCCCAGCGCGGAAAGATCTTCCTAACGTTCAAGTGCTGCAACCGTAGGCCAGCCCAGAACGTTTGGGAAACGCCACGCTGGGCGTCGAAAAGCCCCCGCGGCGCCCGTGGCGGCGTCGCCAGGCATGCCCAATTCCGCTCGCGTCTTGATGTACCTGGGTGACCCGCTGGAAGCCCAGGAATTGGCGCACGCTTTGGCGCCCAAGAATCTCCAAGCGCAGCTAGCCTCCACGCGCGCCCAGGCGCTGTCCCTCTTGGCCGGCCCGCAGCGCTTTGCCGCCGTGCTAGCCGAGGATGCCTTCGGCGGCCGGGATCTGCTCGCGCGCGCCAGGACACTTGCCGCACCGCCTGCGGTCGTGCTCCTTACGGGGTTCGGCACCGTGCAAGATGCCTTGGCGGCCCTGCGCGAGGGCGCTCACGAATGCCTGCCACGGCCCGTGAGCCACGAGCAAGTCGTGCTCGTGCTGCTGCGCGCCATCGAGCAATCCCAATTGGCGAGCGAGAATGAGCGCTTGCGCAAGGCGGCACGCGGGCAGTTGGGGCTCGAGCACCTGGGCGGCAAGGATCCACGCATGCAACAGGTGTTGGCCCAAGCCCTGGCCGTGTGCGACACGCGCGCCACGGTGCTGATCGAAGGCGAAAGCGGCACGGGCAAGAGCCAAATCGCGCGCGCAATCCACGCCCAGTCCTCGCGCGCAAAAGCGCCCTTCGTCACGCTCAACTGCGGCGCATTGCCGCCCACGCTCCAAGAGAGCGAATTGTTCGGGCACTCGCGCGGAGCTTTCACGGGGGCGATCAAGGACAAGCCGGGACTAGCCGAGGCCGCCCATGGCGGCACGATGTTCCTAGACGAGATCTCAAGCGCGCCACTGGAATTGCAAGTCAAGCTCCTGCGCGTGATCCAGGAGCGCGCCTTCGAGCGAGTGGGCGAATCCAAGACGCGCACGGTGGACGTACGTTGGATCGCCGCCAGCAACCGCGACTTGGAAGCCGAAGTTGCACAGGGGCGGTTTCGTGACGACCTCTTCTGGCGCCTGAACGTGGTGCACCTGGTGCTGCCGCCCTTGCGCGAACGGCGCGACGACATCCCCACGCTGGCGCTCGGTTTTCTGCAACGCTTCGCCGCCGATTACGGCAAGTCGGGGCTGTGCTTCTCACCTCGCGCCTTGGCGCTTCTGGCCAGCCATGCCTGGCCAGGGAACATACGCCAACTGGAGAACTGCGTGGAGCGCGGCGTGCTGCTGTGCAGCACCAGTCAAGTCGAGGCTTCGGACCTGGGACTGGCGAGGGAACTCACGCCTGCGCTCGGCGAGTCCCAGGCCCTGTACCAAGCCGGCAAGTCCCTGCGCGACCTGCTGGAGGGACCCGAGCGCGAGATCCTCGTCCAAGCCCTAAAAGCCCATGGCGGCAACCGCGAACGCACGGCGAAAGCCCTTGGAATCAACCGCACGACGCTGTTCCACAAGATGCGCAGGCTCGGACTCCTAGCGAGCACCTTGTCCTAGGATTGGACAGTGCGCGCGCGGCAATGCAGGCTAGGGAGTTCGTGAGCACCCCGACTTGGGGGCCACGGCACAGTTTGCGATCGCTCCAGGCCCCGGCGTGAAGAAGCTGCCCTTGATCCTGTTCCTCGCGGCAATCGCCGTGGCTTTGCCTTTGGCTTGGATGACCCTGGGCCAGACGCGGCGCTCGGCCCTTGCGCGACTGGAGCACGCCCAGCGCATGGCTCGCTCCGACATGCCCGACATGGCCGGGGCCCTGGATGAGCTGGACATCGCGCTGTCCCTGGCGCACGAGCAGGGAAACGACGACATCGAGCAGCAGGTTCTGCTGACGAAGGTGGAGGTGTTCGAGAAGCTCTCGGCCTTCCAACGCGCGCGCGAGTGCATGCAAACGGTGGTCGAGCAGCACCGACCCGGCGACTTGGGGATGGAGACACGCTTGGCTGGACTCGAGTTTCGGGCCGGAGAGCCGGCCATGGCTCGCGCCCGCCTGCAGAGCGTCCTGTCCGTGGACCCTGAGCGCCCCGATGCCTGGGCGTGGCTGGGCAGCCTGCGCGCTGGGGAAGCAGCCGCCGCCAGCTTGGAGTGCGAGCGCATGGCAGCTGCCTCCAACCTCTCGGGTGAGCGACAATCCAAGGCCAAGGCGCTCATTCGCAAGGCGCTCTCCCGCGAACTGCTACCCAATCGTCGGCGCGCGATCCTGTACGAGCTGGCTCAGCTCTACGGACCGGATGCAGAAGCCGAACTGCGCGCCTTGATCGCAAACATCGAGCGCGCGGCGCTGGCCGGCCAAGACGCGCTGGAAGCCTTCTCGCGCGGGTTTTCGGCCCGCGAGGCGCCTGCTCCAGTGCTGGACTTCATCGATCGCTTGCGCGCCGCCGAGCGCCTGGACCTCGCCGGCGAAATCGCGCTGGCCAGCACGCGGCTCGATTGGGCGCGCAAATCGCCCTCGTTCTATCGCAGCCTGATGACGGTCCTGCGCGAGGATGAAAAGCCGACGCTCGGCGCTGAAGTCATCGAGCTCTTCGCGCCGCGCAACTTGCCGACCCATGCGGACGTGGCCCTGGAGTTGTGCCGCACGTTCTACGGCGCCAAGGCTTGGCCGCGACTGATCGATGCCGCCGATACCTGGAAGGAGACGCTCGAGCCGCTGTATCGCGACGCGCCGCTGTTCTACCTGGCCGTGGCCTATCACGAATCCGAACAGTGGGGCTACGCCCCGATCCCCACGTGGGAGTACTTGGGACGCAAGGGCTTGACGTCCGTGACCGAAGTCGAACACGGAGCCGCGAGCGTTTGCTATCGGTTGCTCGCCCGAGGCTATCGCGCACGCGAGCTGGCCGCCGACGAGCGCATGGCGCTGGAGCGCTACTTCCTGACCGTACCAGAGGCGACCACCCTGCAACAGCGGCGCGAGCAAGGGGAAGCCTATGGCCGGCTGGGACAGCTGTACGCGAAAATAGGCGGCGGCGGATTCGCCCTGCGCGCAGAGCGCGCGCTAACGGAAGCACTGTGCCGCTGGCCCAGCGGCTACGAACAGTACGAGGCGGATTGGGAATTGGCGGGTCAAATGGCGCTGGAAACAGGCGCAATCAACATCGACCAATTGGTCGAGGATCTCGTCGAGTCGCGTCAGTTCGTTCCGGTGAAGGACGTCAGCGCCTTCGAGCTGGTGCAAATCGCACGCATCCACTTGCAGCGCCAGGATGCCTTCGCCGCCGGCGCTGTGTGCCTGCGACTCATGGATCGGTTTCCGGATTTCTCGATTGGCTTGGATGTAGCGATCCAAGCCGCCACAGCGGCCAAGGACCAAAGCCGTTTGGCCCAGCTTCTGGTACGCAAATTCGAGCTCCAAGGACCGCGTGAAGAAACGCGCGCCGCGATTCGCGAGTTGCCCTCATCGGCCTGGTCGCCGCAACTGCGCCTGGATATGGTGCGCCTGGATCCAGCGGGTTTCGGACGCTTGCGTGCCGTACACGGTCTCGTGCGCAGCAAGCAACCCGAGCTGGCGCTGCAAGCCTTGCGGGCCATTGAGCCGGACAGCTTGGACGAAGAGGCCCGCATGCTGGGCGGCACGCTGGCCTTTCAACTGGCGCGCTGGAACCAAGTCGAGGAGTTCTTGTCGGTCATCGAGTCCAGTTCGCCGCTGGCAGATCCTGCGCTGCGCATGCGCCTGGAGGCCGCCTTGCAGCTCGGTGACGCGGAACGCTCTCGCAGTCTGCTGGACGGCTGCGCCGACGACCCGCCGGCCAGCGCGCGGGCCCTGCAGCCGTTGCTCGACGGCTGGATCGCTCGCGGGGAATTGCAGTCCACGTTCCGGTTGCTGTCCGCCTGGGACGCCAAGGGCACGCTGCGCGATGGTTGGATGCTGCTGCGCCTGGCCCAACTGACCTGGCTGCGCGAAGGGCCGGAGCGAGCCGCCGAGCACTTGCTGCGCGCGCAAGCCTATGCGCCCAAGGGCAGCATCGAGACCGGATCCGTGCTGGCCGCCGCCGAGCGCCAAGATTGGCTCGCCGTGCGCGCCGCGGTGGAACGCTTTCTCGTGAAGACTGCTGCGCCGACTGCTTTCCAACGCGCGTGCTGCGATCTGTTGACTGCCAACGTGGATCAAGCCCGCGAGAGAATACGCACGGCGCGCCTGGAAAAGCACGATCCGCGGTGGGATCTCCTGGAGGAACTGTCCAGCAGCTTGGAACACGGGCAGCTCTCGCAGCCAAGCCCAGTGGCCTGGACCGACTTGGAAACCAAGGCCTTGGTCACTTTCTTGAACGCGCACAAGGGCCAGCCCCAAGAAGCCCAGAACGCCCCCGATCCAGGCAGCGCTTCCGCGCTCGATGTGCGCCAAATATTGGCCATGTTGCTGGCCATGGACGACTCCCAGTGGATCCCCTGGCTCGCCGCTCGATCCGCCCGTTATTTGGATCAAAGCCCGGAGGGACAGTTCTGGTGGCTGTACCTGCGCGGCCTGGCGCTGGAAAAGTGCGGACAACCGAGTGCGACCCAGACTTGCGCTCTGGCCATGCTTTCGTTCGACAAGACCTCGCGCCTCGCCTGGCGACTGTACGAGCACGCGCTCGAATCCCAACTGCGGCAACTGGGGTTGCGCTTCGACCCCATCGGCTTGAGACCGGATCACCCGCTTTCCATGGAACTCCAGGAAGTGAACGCCAAGCGCTTGGAAGCGCTGCGGATTCCCATCGACCAGGACGCCTTCGCCTTGTGGACACGCGCGAGCAAGCTGGTCAGCGATGGCGCCGTCGCGGACGCGCTCTTGGACATCGATCGCGCCTTGGAATTGGACCCCGACTATGCGGAGGGACATCTGCTGCGCGCGCGCACGATGGCGGACATGTTCGATTCCGCCGGCGCTCAGGCCGCGATCGAGCGCGGTCTGGTCGCCAAACGGCGCGGTACGTCCGAGGACTGGGTCGCCGGTGCGTGCAAAGTCGCGCGCGAACTCGCCTTGCGCGACCCTTCCGCCACGGCTTGCCTCGACCAACTTGCCCAGACGTTTCCCAGCGACCCTTTGCCGATGCTCAATCGGGCCGCCTTGGATTTGGGCACACCGGACGAAGGCTTGTTCCACATGTTCAAGGCCTTGGAACGGCTCGACGAGTTCCGCAAGCGCCACGCGATCGTTCCCATCGAGTCCCTGCGCCCGGGAGCGGCCGTGTCTTGGGCCCAGGTCTTGATGGCATTCGCCCCGGCCCAAGCCGAGGCGTTTCTGCGGCAGGAGATGTTGATCGATCCTGCAGCGCCGGAGTTCTGGAGCTTGCTCGCCCAGGTACAATTGGAGCAGGGTGATCGCTCCGGCGCGCGCCAGACCCTGGAAGTAGTGACCAAGCTGGTACCGTCCGGCGAGCACGTACGGGCGCTCGCGCTGCTCCTGGCGGAAACCGGCCGCGATTCCCTGCGCATCCAAGAGTTGCGCCTGGCAGTTGCGGAAGTCGAAGGACGCACAGCTGCCGGAGACCTAAGCTTCACGTATGCGGCGGCGCGCTCGGAGTTGTCCGCGGGTCCCAACTCGCGGGACCTGGCCATCGAAGCGTTGGAGCAGGCGTGGGAACGACGCAGGGAAGCGGCTCCGCTCCTGCGCAAGGTCCGAATCATTCAAACACTGGCGGCCTTGTTGTGCTTGCGCGACGGGCTTGGCGACGCAGCCAAGGTCGCGCGACTCGTGCCCAGCGCGATCGACGAGACCCAAGATCCACTCGATCGCACGGTGCTCGTGGCCTTGGCGGGCATTGCCGCTGCCAAGAACGCAGCCCACGCCAAGGACGACGCGCAGGCCGGCGGCGAATCCGCGCCTTGACCCCCAAGCTGCCCGCCGGCGTCTGCGAAGAACGCCCAGCGCGGGCCATGCAAGCGCGCTGCGCCTAGGCGCCCGCGGGCAATGCGCGGCGCTCGGCCAGCAACTCGAGCGCTGGCACGAATCGAAAGCGCTTGAGCAAGTCTTCGACGCGGTCGGCGGTGCGATCCAGATTGCGATAGTGCCGCAAGGCGCTGCTCCATTTGACCGCCATGCGCGGCTGGGCCGCATCGAACTCCCAAGGGTGCACGTAGATCATGGCCGGCCTGCCGGCTTGGTCGGCCTGCTCCAAGGACTTGCGTATGAAGGCATACGGCAGCAGGCGCAAGTATCCGCCGCCTCCAGCGGGAAAATTCCGACCGAACATGGGCCGGGTCAGCACGGGGAACTCGGTGATCGCGCCCCCCGCCACGCGCACCGTGGAAATACCGGGCTCGAATCCCGGGACTCCGTAGGTCGGATGGCGCACGGGGTGGACGCTGGAATCGTAGCGGTACCCGCGCCGCACCAAGTGATCGAAAGCCCACCAGGTTCGGCGCGTGAGCGTGAACGTGGAGGCCCGGAAACCCACCGGGCGCGGCGCGCCGGCGGCAACGAGCGCCTGCTCGGTGCGTTCCAAGTCCGAATCCAGTCCCTGCTCGCCGATTTCCCACAGCAACTTGTGTTCGTACCCATGGCTGGCGATTTCGTGTCCGGCGTCGACACAGCGCCGCACCAAAGCCGGGTGGCGCTCAGCCACCCAGCCCAAGAAGAACATCGTCGCGCGCGCCTTGTGGCGATCGAGCAGGTTCAGGATCTGGTCCATGCCCACGGCCAGTCGCGAAGGGATCTTGTCCCAGTCGCCGCGCGGAAACTGCTCGCGCATCGAAAGCGCGTGGAAGTACTCCTCGACGTCGAACGAGATCGTATGCGCGATGTGGCTCATAGGGCGAGCTCCTGTGCAAGCTGCAAGACGCGGCGGGCATTCCCGCTCCAAGTCAGGTCCAGGTCGATCACCGTCTGACGCGCCGCTTGCCCCAAGCGTACGCGCAGCGCGGCGTCGGTCCCCAGGCGCAGAATGGCGCGCGCCAACGCCGTGCCGTCGGCCGGTTCGAACAACAACGCGTTGCTTTCATGGCGCAGGACCTCGCGCAAGTTGGGTTGATCGGGAGCGACGACGCACAGCGATGCTGCCATGTACTCGGTCAGCTTCAAGGGGCTGGCATAGGCATTGATCGCCGGCACGAGCGCCACGTCGAAGGCCGGCAGCAAAGCCGGAACCTCGCGATGTCCGCGCGGCCCCGCCAGGCACAGGCGCTGCTGGAGCCCCAGTTGATTCGCCCGCGCTTGCAGCGCTGCGCGCGCCGGACCTTCTCCGATCAGGACCAGCACTCCGCGCTCGAGTCCTGGAGCGCGCAACGCTTCCAGCACCAGATCCAAACGGTGCCAGTCGCGGTAATAGCCCACGAACCCGAGCACGAACGCTGCGGGATCCAGCCCCAACTCTTGGCGCGCG
>JAKFYL010000279.1 GCA_021730845.1 Planctomycetota bacterium
GACAGGTAGTGACGGTCTTCTGGGGTTGGCATTAGGATTCAACCGGGGCTCCGTGCCGTGCCATCTGCCGATCGGTGGAACGCGGGAAACTGCACGATCTCCCCAGCCGTTCCATAACCTGCACCTACTAGAGGACAACCATGATCGCTTCCGTCCATCTACGATTCGTCGGCTTGTCGTTGCTTGGCTGCGCGGGCCTTCCGGCATTCGCCTCGGCCCAAGCGTTTCAGTTCGCCAACAACCAGGTTCCTTCGGGCAACCCCAACAACAACTCCGCCACGGAAAACGTGGATTTCGCCGACGTCGATCTGGACGGGGACATGGACGCTGTCAATGCCGACGGCGGTGACTGCTGCAACGACCAGAACCGATTGTGGATCAACCTGGGCTTCGCTCAAGGCGGCACCGTCGGTTTCTTCGAGGACCAGACGGCTACGCGCTTCCCCGCGGTGGCCGACGACTCGCGCGACATGGACTTCGTGGACCTGGACAACGATGGCGACGAAGACGTCAACGTCTCCAACACATCGCACATTACGCCCAACCCCAACCGATTCTGGGTCAACATGGGCGGCTTGCAGGGCGGCTCTGTAGGCTTCTTCCAGGAGCAGACCGCCGCGCGTTGGTTGAGCCTGGGGGTGAACAACGGCTCCACGGAATGTTCGTCCGTCCCGCCTAGTTTGGTGCTGGGTTCGGGCGGCTTTCAGGATTGGTCCTGCGACAGCGTGTTTGGCGACTTGGACAATGACGGTGACGTCGATTTGTTGCACTCCAGCTACGGCGGTGCTTTCAACGGCAGCGTCCCGCAACGCATTTTCCTGAACAACGGCACCGGGTTCTTCAAGGAATTCAACCCCAGCTGCTACCAGCTGCTGAACAGTTCCATCCCGGAAGGGGCCCCGGCTCTGTGGGCCCAAGGAACACAAACGGACGGCACGACGAATTCCACTGGAACCAACGCGGACATCGACAACTCGCCGCTGGGCGTCGAACTCGGTGACATCGACGGTGACTACGACATCGACCTGCTGGTCGGATCCCTCAACAACCCGCCCTCGCGACTGTTCCGCAACATGAAGCAGGAATCGGGCGTCTTGATTTGGCGCGACGTGACCTACGGCCAGATGGCCCAGGTCGGTGGCCAATACGAAGAAGAGTTCGGCGACATGGAACCCGACGGCGACCTCGACATTTACGGCCTCAACTGGCTGGGGTTGGGCGATGCGCTGTACGCCAATGACGGGGCTGGCAACTTCGGCCTGGCCATCCCGATGGACGGCTCCAGCTCCGATGACAACGAAATGGATTTCATCGACTACAACAACGACGGCCGCATGGACGTCTACGTCGGCAATTTCTCCGGCCAGGATCGCCTGTACCGGGGCGACGGCGTCGGTGGCTTCACCCACGTGACCAGCACCACGCTACCGCCCGATGGAACGACCACGCTCGGCGAGGACGGCTGCGACGTCGACAATGACGGCGACTACGACATTCTCAACGCCAACGACGGGGGTCAGGCCAACACCCTGCTCATGAACGTGACCCAGATCGCGGACGCCAAGGCCGCGCTGATTCCAAAACTCGAGCAAGCTCCCAATCGCTTCGCTTCGGCCCTGCCCTCGATCGTGCGCGTGCAGATTTACGACAACGTCTCGTGGGATGTGCTGCGCTACAACAACACCGTACTGCAGTACAGCGTGAACGGTGGTGCATTCGCCGACGCGCCCATGATCTACGCCGGCGGGCAGATCTTCCGGGGCGAGATCCCCGGCACGCTGGTGGGTACGATCACCTACCGCGTGCAAAGCACGGATGAACACGGCAACACGGCTACGTCCGCGCAGAAGACCTATGACGGCCAATCGGGAAGCTGCACGGGCTCGGTGGCGCAGTACTGCTCGTCCTTGACTAGTTCCAGCGGGTGCACACCGGTCATGAATTCGGGCGGCACACCGAGCCTAGCCAACCCCGGCAGCTTCACCGCGAGCGGCCTGAGCTTGGAAGCGGACAAGAGCGGTTTGATGTTCTTTGGAACGACCGGGCAAGCCAGCACGCCATTCTTCGGCGGTACGCTATGCGTCAACGCGCCCCTGCACCGCATGTCGGCCAAGAACTCCGGCGGCGGCGCAGCCTGCTCGGGACAGATCGGCTACACGCTGAGCGAGATGTTGGCCCAGCCGAGCGGTGGTGCCTTGCTCTTGTCCGGCACGACCGTCGACACCCAGGTTTGGTTCCGCGACCCGTCAGCGGCGCAAACCGTGGGCTTGACCAACGCGCTCGAGTTCACGGTTTGCCCGTGATCCAGCCCTGATGGATTCGGAGTGAGAATCTGACTAGCGGTTTCTCCTTGAGACTGGTTCGCCCAGCCCCACAGGAACTTGCGCAGGCGCCCACCAGGGTGCCTGCGTGTGTTTTGGGGGCTACCTGAAACGCAGCCACACGGCGATGGAATCGTCGTCGTAGTCGCGCGGAGCGGCACGCTTGGCGCTCCCGGCGTCATCCGAACAAGAAAGTGACATTTCGCCGCGCCCCGGGTGTGAGAAGATTCTTGGACATGTCGCCTGGTGGGTTCGATCGTCGGCGTTTCCTGGCCCTGGGTTTTCCTACTTGGGTGATCGGGCGCGCCACGCATGCACCGGCGCGCTGCACGTTTCCAGGCGCCTTGGTCCCTGCGCGCATCTCCATCGAGGAAATGGCGGACATCCTGATCCGGTGCGCGCGCGAAGACATTCCAGAGCTCGCTTCCAAGTGGATCGCGTCCGGCGCCGATCGAACCCAGCTACTGGGCGCAGCCTTTCTAGCCGGCGTGCGCGAGGTTCGGCCCGATCCCGTCGGCAATGCGCTGCACTGCGTCATGGCGATCGAGTCGGCATTCCTTGTTACGGACCACGTCGGGCCCGAACTTCTTTGGCCGATCGTGCTGTGGGCGCTGGATGATTTCAAAGCCAGTCAAGCGCTGGATGCTGCGCGCCGCGATTGGAGACTGGATGCGCCGCCCAAAGCGCGGGGCTCGCGAGAGGACGCGCAATCCGATCTGGAAGCGGCACTCGAGCAATTCGATCCGGAGCGCACCGACCGAGCCTTGGTGAGTCTTTTAGCCCATGGGGACGAAAACCGTGTCTTGGAAAGCCTGTGGCCGTTCGCCACGCGCAGTTTGCGCGACGCGGGTCACCGCATTCTGCACGCAGCCCAATGCGATCGAACGCTGCGGCGCATCGACGGCCCGGGTTTGCACGTTTCGCAGGCTGTGCTGCGCAGCGTGGCCTTCGGCTTGGCGAACGACAGCGCGGGCGATCACACGCAGTCCTTCGACGCGGCTCGAGAATTGGCCTCCGAGCTGCCCAGCACTTGGCTCGCGGGAGTGCACGCGCCAGAGAAGAGCGCCGAAGTACTGGCCGCCCTGCGCGGAAAATCGCCCGCGGCCTGCCAACGCGTGGTCATCGATGCATTTTCGGCAGGACTGGGCCCGTCTGCGGTGTGGGACGGCCTGCGACTGTATGCCAGCGAGTTGATGCTGCTGCGCGCGACGCGCGGCAACTTGTTCCCGGTGCACACGGTGACCGAAATGGAGTCCTTTGGACATGTCTGGCAGCGCACGCGCTCGGAGCGCACTCTGCGCCTGGTCGTGCTGCAAGCGGCTGCATGGCTAGCCAGCGTGCGCGATGCGGTCGTGCGCAACAACGGCCCCTACGCGGCGGGCCCCGGGATCGACACGCTCGCGCAGGAAATCGAATCAGCCGAGCAAAGCGGCACATCGAGCGCAGCCGAGTCGACACAAGCCGTACTCGAGCGGGCGCTCACGACGCGTGACCCGTGGGCTGCGGGGAGTTTGCTCGCGCGCGTGCCCGAACAAGTGCCGCACTATGTCGCGCAGTTGTGCCTGGGCCTAGCGCGCTCCGCCAGCGAACACCACCAAATCAAGTACTTGGGATCGATCTTGGCCGAGTCCGCGCGCGTCGACCCGGTTTGGCGGGCGCATATCCTCGTGCCGGGGCTCGACTACTTGCCCAGCGCACGTGGCGCGGCCAGCCCGCTCTACGAACGCTCGCTGCACGCCCTGCGCAACGCGGGTGTGCTACCGGCCTAAGTTTGACTCGCGTCCTTGGCCTAGCGGCAGCTCGCGCCCTAGAGACACTCACTTGGCAAGCTGCAAGCGCAGCGTTTGCCCCTCCACGAGCACGCTGCTCGTTTGGAACTGCAAGCTCAGTCCTGGTGCACGCACGCGCAGTAGCCCCTGCGTGGTGTCGTGTTCGGGCTTGCTAGCGAGCAGGATCGTCACGCGGCGCACGCCCTGGAACAGGGGATGCGATCCGATTCCATCGGTCAACGCGCGAGCGTCCAAGACTTCGAGTTCGCCTTGGCCGTTGCCGAGCTTGAGGAAGCGCCCGTGCAGGATCTGGCTAGCGGTCAAGCGTTCGACGTTGAGCGGATCGAAGCCGCTGGGCCACAGGGGCTCGCCGCCCATTTCGACCACTACTGTCCAGGCGCCTGGGTCCTTGGACTGGCGCTCGAATTCAGCCAGGCGCAACGCTAGCCGTGCGCGCAGTTCCAAAACGTCCGCCTGCGCCTTTTTGTGGGCGTCTTGTTCCTCTTGGGCTTTGAAGGCAAACGCCTCGCCTTCGCCCAGCGCCGCTTGCAGGGCGACATCGAGCGCGGGTTGCTCGCTGGCGGACAATTGCTCGCGCCACTTGGGCGCGCAACGATCGAGCAAGAATCCAAAGGCCGCGCCGGTTTGGTAGGCACGCTGACGCACCTGATCCGCGGGATAGTCGAGCGCCGGCAAGTCCGGCCCCGGGCGCGCGGCGGCGCGCAACTCGACGTAGGTCGCCAGTCCCTCGTTGAGTTCCGATCCGCGCTCGAAGGCCCAAAACGTCGCGTCCATACCGGCAAAGCGCTCGCGGCGCAGCTCCAACGCGCGGCGCGCCCAGCCGGCCATTTGGGTTTGCGTGGGCGCGGCCAAGGCGCGCAGCAAGGCCGTGGTTTCCAGACGCCGCAGGGCGAGTTGCGGCGCCGAATCGGTCGGGTATGCGAACAGGTCCGCTTCGTTGGCGGTCCAAAGCGGCTGGTGCGCCCGCGCGTAGACGTGGAAAGCCTCGTGGAGCGCCATGGCGGCAGTGGAGGTCAGGTCGCGATCGAGCGCCGAACCGACCAGCAATACGGTAGCCGTCCCCACCCCGCCGATGTCCGCGCTGCTGTTGGCGGTCATTGCCGGATGCCGACCCTGCCAAACTCGGCCGGAGGGCTCGCTGCTTTCGATGGGCGCGAACCCGTCCGGCGCGGCGGGATGGCGAAACAAGAACGTGCGCTCGCCGTCGAATATCGCCAGAGGAATGGTCAGCGGGTCGAAACCCGGCCACAGGGCCCCAGCTGCGGCTGTGGATGTCGTTAGGCGCAGGACTTCCCGCT
This sequence comes from Planctomycetota bacterium, assembly GCA_021730845.1. Lineage (GTDB taxonomy): Bacteria > Planctomycetota > UBA1135 > UBA1135 > JAKFYL01. The sequence continues at coordinate 5,410 of JAKFYL010000279.1, forward strand.
CCAGCGCGAGCGCCGGACCATCGAAGCTCTCGCCAGAGATTCCCTTGGACTCGACGGGAGCCGTTAGGAGAGGCGGTGTAGCCTGGAGCAGCCCCACCAAAGCGAGGGGCACGGTCCAAAGAGGCAGTGTCAGCATGATCGCGCTCTGGGGCCTTCGACTCATCGATCGTGCCTACTAGGCACTACGGTGCCTACGATGCCTTGGTACACCCTGTGAGCGTCGACTTGGAATACTAGGAGAGCTTCTTGCCTCGGCGCTCACGCGCGCGCCGCGAATGCGGAGCACACATGGCGCGGCTGGGGCGGGTAGCGCGGCAAAGCAGGGTCGTCCTTGGCCTTGGTGCACAGAAAAAACCTCGAGCCGCGCTCGCTCTCGATCACGCGCACATGGACGCACCGCGGGCATAGTCCGCTCTTCGCATCGAAACCGTGCTTTTCTTTGCGGCTGGGATGGTTCTGGCTCATGCCATGCCCCCAAGTGAGCGACTAGGCACGAGTGTGTACACGCATTCCAGGTGCTGCGTGTGAGGGAACATGTCCACCGGCACGGCGGCAACTAGCTCCCAGCCCCCCTTTGCCAGGAGAGCACAGTCGCGCGCTGCCGTGCGGGGGTTGCAAGACACGTACACCAGCCGCTTGGTTCCGCGCTCGGCCAGGGCCAGCAGGGCTTGCACTACGGATTCCGCCAGCCCCGCCCGCGGCGGATCGACGAGCACCACATCGGGCAGCGGCGCCCCTGGCCGAAACACGAACGCTTCCACGCCCGCGCACTCGAAGCGCACGTTGGTGAGCGCATTGATCGACAGGTTCGCGTGGGCGTCCGAAATCGCGGCTTCCAGCGAGTCGACGCCGACAATGTGTTCGAAACAGTCGGCTAGGCACAGGGCCCACGCTCCTGCGCCGCAGTACAAATCCCAGCACAGCTGCGCGCCAGGAAGGCGCGCCTGTTCGCGCACGACTTTCCCCAGCACCTGGGCTTGGCACGAATTGGTCTGGAAAAACGATTGAGCCGACAAGTACAGCTTGCGACCGAGCAACGTTTCCTCGATGAAGCCGCGGCCAAACAGCACGCGCTCGGGTCCGGCTTGAGCGATCTGGCTGGGTCGGTCGTGCGAGTGCTGGACCAAGGTGGTGATGCACGGCTGGCTTTGGACCAAGGCCATTGCGAACGGATCCACGCGCTCGGGAGATTCGGAGGACGTCACCAGGTCGACCAATATCTCACCCGTAGCGGCGCTCTTGCGCACGACCAAGTGTCTTAGCAGTCCTTCGAAACGCTCCAAATCCCAGGCCTCTAGCCCAAGGCTCCTAGCCAGCGCACGCGCGCTTGCCAGAATCGGCCCGGCCTCTTCGAACGTGATCGAACAGTCGCTTACGTCGAGCACTCGATCGAAGCGACCGATCGGGTGAAGCCCAAGAGCGAATCCACGCTCGGCGCCCTGGGGCTCGTCGGTCTCGATCCAGCGTTTGGTCGAAAACGAGAAGTCCATCTTGTTGCGGTAGCGCCAGGGCTGGTCGCAGCCCAGCACTTCTTGGACGCAGCCGGCCTGGGCCGCAAGTCCATGGATCTGCAGCGCACGCTGGACGAATCCGCGCTTGTGTTCCAGTTGCAGCGCATAGCTCGTGTCTTGAAAACCGCAGCCTCCGCACACCCCAAAGTGCGCGCAGCGCGCCGGGACAGCGTGCTCCGAATGCTTGATCGTCTCGAGGCCGCGCACGTCCAGGTGCTCCCCGCGCCGGCGCACGACCTCGGCCAAGACGCGCGCACCGGGTATCCCGCTGCGCGAGGAGCAGTCGTACACGCCGCTTGGGTGCGCTGCGCTGCCGCGCACGCGCTGGGCGCCGCTCCTGTCGTCCAATTCCAGCCAAGAGACTTCGATCCGATCTCCAGGGCGGGGCTTGCGCAGGGTCGTGCTCATGGCCCTTGGAACCATACCGGAGGAACGCACGCTATGCTCTATCCTGCCATCCTTCGACGTCCGGCGACCAGAGAGCAAAGAGCAACGAAACATGGCCCAGACCACCAATAGTGTTTCCTTCCACCGCGTCCTGCGAGCTCCGCCCGAACGGGTGTACCGGGCATTCCTCGACCCGGACGCCATGGTCAAGTGGCTGCCGCCGCATGGATTCACCGGCAAGATCCACGCCATGGACGCGCGCGTGGGCGGCGGCTATCGCATGTCGTTTACGAACTTCGGCAGCGGAAAAAGCCATGCTTTCGGCGGCACATACGTCGAACTCACGCCCCACACCAAGATTCGCTACACGGACCAGTTCGACGACCCCGGTTTGCCGGGCCAGATGCAAGTCACCGTTTCCCTGCGCCAAGTATCGTGCGGCACGGAACTCTCGATCTTGCAGGAAGGACTACCCGCGGTGATCCCTGTCGAATTCTGCTACCTCGGCTGGCAAGAATCGCTGGCCCTGCTCGCCCATGTGGTCGAGCCCGAAATTCCAGATGGCGCTTAGAGCACGACTTAAAACTCTCCCTGGCTTCGGCGCGGCTTTAGGCCGAGCAGCGCTGCGTTGAGCCTCCTCCGAGTATTGCGTGGCGAATACGCGTCGTCGGCTCGCCTTACGCTGCGCGGCCTAAAGCGGCCTCGGGCCGACGGGAGAGTTCTAGGGCGTGCTCTTAGCCGTACACCGCGAGCCAATCGCGGGTGAGAAAATCGCTCATGGTGAACGCGAGCAGGATTGCCAGGAATACGAAACCCGCGGCCGCGAATACCCAGGTGAGGCGCTTGGACTCGTTCAAGTGCATGAAGTAGGCCATGACCAAGACGGCCTTGAGGCTGGCGATGCCAAGGGCCACGGGCGTGTGCCAGGCCCCCAGCGGCTGATGGGCGGTCCAAACGGTTAGCGCCGTGAGAGCAAGCAGCGCCACGAAGACCATCAAGTATCCGCCGATGCCCGCGTGGGGCGCTGGCCCGGCGGCCGCGGCGTGCGCTTCACGCTTGGCGCTCATGCGTGCCTCCCGATCAGATACAGCAGGGGAAACAGGAAGATCCACACCAGGTCGACGAAGTGCCAGTACAGACCCACCATTTCGATCCAGGGGTGATGCTGGGCCGAGAAGTCGCCGCGGAAGGCGCGCCGGCTGAGCCACACAAGCAGTCCCAGCCCGATCAGCATGTGAAACGCGTGCATGCCGGTCATGGCGAAGTAGAAACCGAAGAACAGTTGCTCGTGCCCGCCGGGAACGCCTTGGAACTGGAAATTGGGGCCGGGAATCAAATGGTCGTGCCACTTGTGCTCGTATTCGAAGTACTTGACGCCCAGGAACGCCGATCCAAGCGCGATCGTCGCCAGCAGCCACAGGCCCAGTGCGCGCGATTTCCCGAGCCTGGCAGCGTGAACGGCGAGCACCATGCTCACGCTCGAGCCCAGCAGAATGGCCGTGTTCCAGCCCCCCATCTGCACGTTGAGCGAGTCGCTGGCGCGCGCGAACGCCGCCGGATACTGGTGGCGGTACACGGCGTAGCCCGCGAACAGGCCGCCGAAAAACAGCACTTCAGTGACGAGCAGAGCCCAAGTGCCTAGCTCGGCCGCCTCGTGCTGTTGCTCGAGGTCGTCGAAATGGTGCGCCAGGGGACCAGAGTGCTCACTCATGGCGTCCTCCGTGGCCGGCTCGCGCGGTGATCTGCGGCCGCGCATCCGGGTAGGCGTAGGCCTCCTCGGTCACGAGTGGAGTGCGTTCGAAGTTGAACGTGGTCGGCGGCGATCCGGCCTGCTCCCATTCCAGCCCCTTGGCGCCCCAGGGGTTGGGGCCGACCTTGCGTCCGTAGTACAGGGACCAGGTCAGGTAGATCATCGGCAGCAAGTAGCCCAGCCCCAGAATCGACGCGCCCGCCGAACTGAGCACGTTGAGCACTTGGAACTCCTCGACATATTCGTGGTAGCGCCGCGGCATGCCTTGGTAGCCGACCAGGAACTGCGGAAAGAAGGTCAAGTTGAAGCCCACGAACACGACCACGGCCGCGATGCGCGCAAGGAACTCGGGATACATGCGCCCGAACATCTTGGGCCACCAGTAGTGAAGACCGCCCAGATAGGCCATGACCACGCCCCCCACCATGACATAGTGGAAGTGCGCGACCACGAAGTACGTATCGTGCACGTGCACGTCGACGGCCAGCGTGGCTAGGTACAGCCCCGTGAGACCGCCGATGGTGAACAGGCCCAAGAAGCCCAAGGCGTACAGCATGGGCGTATCGAGCTGGATCGACCCCTTGAACAGAGTCGCGGTCCAGTTGAACGTCTTGACCGCGGATGGAACGGCCACGACCATCGACAGGAACGAGAAGATCAGTCCCGCGTAGACCGACTGTCCGCTTACGAACATGTGGTGGCCCCACACCAGGAATCCCAAGATGGCGATGGCCAGGCTCGAAAACGCCACGAACGAATAGCCAAAGATGCGCTTCTTGGAAAAGGCCGCGATGATCTCGCTGATCACGCCCATGGCCGGCAAGATCATGATGTACACGGCCGGGTGCGAATAGAACCAGAACAGATGCTGGAACAGCACCGGATCGCCGCCCAGCTTGGCGTCGAAGAAGCCGATCTGAAACAGACGCTCCAAGGCCAGGAGCACGATGGTGATGGCGATCACCGGCGTGCCCAGCAACATGATGATCGAGGTCGCGTAGTGAGCCCAGATGAACAGCGGCAGGCGAAACCAGGTCATTCCCGGCGCGCGCATCTTGTGGATCGTGACCAGGAAATTGAGCCCGGTCAAGATCGAAGAGAATCCGGAAATGAACACGCCCAGCGCCGTGGCGATGACGTGCGTATTGGAGTAAGTCGAAGAATAGGGCGCGTAAAAAGTCCAACCGGTGTCGACGCCGCCCGAGACGACCGCGAACAGAGAGAACAGGCCCCCGATCGTGTAGATGTACCAGGACAATAGATTCAGGCGCGGGAAGGCTAGATCCTTGGCGCCGATCATCAGGGGCACCAAGAAATTGCCTAAGACCGCCGGCACGGACGGCAACAGGAAGAAGAAGACCATCATCACGCCGTGCATCGTGAAGAGCTTGTTGTAGGTCTCGGCCTGGACCAGATCGCCCTCGGGCGTGGCCAACTCCAGCCGCATCAGCACGGCAAAGGCCCCGCCGACGAAGAAGAAGAAGGTGACCGACAGCAAATACAGAATCGCGATGCGCTTGTGGTCGACCGTGAACAGCCAGGACTTCCAGCCGTAGTCGGCGTTCAGGTAGTTGTCTTTGATCGCCGGCTTGCCCGTGGGACCGGGGGGACCGGCGGGAACCGCGCGCGGCGGGACTCCAGCCAGGGGCGGAGAACTCGAACTCATCGTGTGGTCTCCGTCGAAGCCGGATCAGGGGCGCCTAGCGTGCGCATGTAAGCGATCAGTTGCCCGATTTGCTCTTCATTGACTTGGCCGGCATAGGTGGGCATCAGCGGTTGGTAGCCGGCTACGATCTTGACCGCCGGCTTCAAAATCGACTCGCGCAAATAATCCAGGTCGGCTTTGACGACCTGCCCGTCCGCCAGCGGAACGTCTGCTCCAAACAGGCCGGCCAGGCTCGGGCCGCGGGAGTTGTCTTGCCCGGAGTGGCACGTATCGCAGCGCAGGGCCGCGAACAGCTGCGCGCCGTCCTCGCGCGGCGCCGGACCGCTGCCCGCCCCACTCAGCCAGGCCTGGTATTGGGAGTCCTCGAGCACGTGCAGCTTGCCGATCATCTTGGAGTGCTTGGTGCCGCAGTACTCGGCACAAAAAATGTCGTAAACGCCGACTTTGTTGGCCACGAACGCCAGTTTGCTGTAGCGCCCGGGCAATACGTCGCGCTTGGTGCGCAGCGCCGGCACATAGAAGCTGTGGATCACGTCCTCGGAGATCATGGTGAGTTCCACCGGCACGCCCACCGGAACATGCAGGTCGTTGATTTCGCGCCGGCCCTCGGGATGCTGCACCTTCCACATCCACTGCTTGCCGGTGACGGAAATCGGCAAGGATCCTTCAGGCGTGCTGTTCATGCGGAAGAACACCCGCGCGCCCCAGGCAAAGGAGAACAGCGCGATCGCCAAGGGGATTACGGTCCAGAATATTTCCAGCGGCAGCGAGCCTTCGATTTGCTCGGCGCGTTGGTCGGCATGTCGGCGCCGGTAGCGCGTGGCGAACACGATCACGAGCAGGGAAATGAGCGCCGTGAAAAACACGCTCACCACGGTCAGGTACAAGGTGATGTGATCGACCGAACTGGCCACTTCCGATGCGGCCTGGGGCAGTAGTTTGAACTCCTGGGTCATGGGGCCCCCTGTGCGGCGTGCCCGCGACGAAAGGCGCGCAGGATCCATGCGGCGATGATCAGCACGGTGACGAATCCAAGCGCGCGCGTGGCACCCAAAATCGCCATGCCGTAGCGCCCGGCCGCCGCATTCCAGTGGTAGCACAAGAGCAGCACGCGATCCTTCAGCGTGCCGATCTTCCCCTGAGATGCATCGACCAGCGCCAAACGCACGTCGGGTGCTTCATAGGCCGCACCAAAGAAGTAGTGCGACAAGATCCCGGTCGGCTGCGCGATCATGAAACCGCCCGCATGCGCGTACTCTCCGATGGCTTCGTCGTACACGTAGCGAAAGCCCACGCTGACGGCCAAACGGTCGATGGCCGCTTGGTTGCCAGTCAAACAATGCCAACCGATTGGCTCTGCGCCCGGCCCAAACGCTTCCAGCAAGCTGGCCTTCTTGGCTGCGGCTAGGTCGCTGGTTTCCGTCGGATCGATGCTGGCGAAAATGACGCTGAAGTCGCGGCCAGCGACGAGGCCCGTGCGCTTGAGCGCGTCCACGATGGCTTCTTCGACCATGCCGCACAGCATCGGGCACTCGTAGTACACCAGTGCGAGCAGCACGGGCTTGCCGGGCGCTAGCAGCGAACCGAGCGTGCGCTCGCTGCCCGACTCGGTGCGCATGACCACGTCCAAGGGCAGGCTTTGGCCGAGGTTTTGGTCGATGCCCACGTCTTGAGCGGGGTCGAAACGCTGGCGCAATTGCGCCGCCTCGCTGCCTTGCAAGCTGCCCAGCGCCGGTGCGGCGCTTGCGCACACGCACACCAGTGCGGCAACGATTTGGACCAGGACCAGAACGCGCGTGCCATTCATGGCTTGCTGCCTTTGGTTTCCTGCGCGGGGCCGCCGGATGCGCGCGTTGGCAGGCCGCGTTCGAGAACCCGCTCCAAGGCCACGTCCAATGGCACGCGAACGATGCCCCGCTCGCGGTCGATGAGCGCGTACTCCGTCGTCACGCGGTGCTCGCGCTGACGAAACTCGAGCATGTCCTGGCGCGGCTGGTCTTGCAGGCGCGGGGCCGGCGCCACCTGCGGGGCCGCCAAGGGCAACTGCGCTGGGGCTCGACTTTGCTCTGGAACGTGCGCAAACAGGAAGGCCTTGGCCACGACCATGGTGGCCAGACACAGGAGCAACAGGACCAGCGCGAACAACGCGATCGGCCGAACTTTCAGGTCGACCGACTCGTGGCCGCGCGCGTTTGCCGTTTCGTGCTGCTGGCTACGGTTCATGGGTGCACTAGTGTCCATGGGCCGAGGGCAGACCACTTTCCAGGCGACCTTCCAATTGGCCGTCCTGCAAGGAAACCAGAGGGCGCCCGCGCAAAAGGCGCACGAATAGCGCCAGCCACAGCGCGCCCATGGCCAAGGGCACGACCGCATCCATCCAGTGCAGCCCGCTGGACTCCGTCAGGAACGCGGGCGTGATCAGCCAGTGCAAGTCGACCAAACGCATGGCTAGCAGCCACGCCGCGATCGTGGCCAAGACGCGCGGCTTGCGCTTGGTGGTGCGGCTGAGCAAGGCCAGAAACGGCAGTGCGAAATGCCCCGCGATCAGAGTTTGAGCCACGATTTTCCAGCCGCCGTGGTTGCGGGTCAGGTACCAGGGCGTCTCCTCGGCCAGATTGGCCGACCAAATGATCAAGTATTGCGAGTAGGCGATGTAAGCCCACAGCATCGTGAAGGCAAACAGCAACTTGCCCAGGTCGTGGAAATGATCTGGGGTGATCCAGCGCT
>JAKFYL010000012.1 GCA_021730845.1 Planctomycetota bacterium
TGACAAAACCTTGCGCGCAGCGGCCAAGATGTCGTTTTCTCCGATGAGTACCGCGGCCGTGGCATTGCCCAGGGGAACGTAGCAATCGGCGGCGCGTACCGAACCCAGCTTGCCACGGTATCCGGATTCGGCCAAATGGGCAATGATCGCGTCCGCGATTCCACCGGCCGTTTGGCGGCACTCATCGGCGACCAGCACGGCCTGGGCAGACCGAGCGCGTTCGAGCACCGCCTCCAGCGGAAGCGGCGCGATCCAGCGCAAGTCGAGCACACACGCGCGCCCACCACTTTGTTGCTCCAACACGCGCGCCGCCCGCAGCGACAGGCGCACGCCGTTGCCGTAGCTCACGATCAGAAGCTCGGCCTTGGAGTCTCCATAGAGTCCGACTTCGCCGGGTAGGAGCGAGCAGGCTTCGCCCCCCGGGGCGGGATAGTCGCTGAGCCAGAGTCCGTCGCCCTCTTGGTACAAATCGCGCTCGTGGTACAGCGCAATCGGCTCCAAGAAAACGACCACGCGCTCGTTCCCCTGGGCCAGCGCGATCGCGCCGCGCAACAGCCGCGCGGCATCGTCGCCGCGCGCTGGAACACACAACACCAAACCCGGAATGTCACGCAGGGCGCCGATCGAGTTGTCGTTGTGGAAATGTCCTCCAAAGCCCTTCTGGTAGGCCAATCCCGCCAGGCGCACGACCATGGGATTGGAGAATTGCCCGTTGGAGAAGTAGGACAAGGAGCAGGCTTCGCCGCGCAGCTGGTCGAGGGCGTTGTGGATGTAAGCCAAGTACTGTATTTCGGGAATCGGCAGCAAGCCGGCCATGCCAAAGCCCTGCGCGATCCCCAGGATCGAGGTTTCGTCCAACAGCGTGTCGAACACGCGCGCGACGCCGAATCGCTTTTGCAATTCCTGCGTGACCGCATACACGCCGCCCTTCTTGGCCACGTCTTCGCCAAACACGCACGCTCTGGGCCAACGCAGCATCTCGTCGTGCAAGCAGGCATTGAGATGCGCGCCCATGGTGCGCTTGGTGGGGCTCTTGGCGTGCTCGGGAAGGGTCCCAAAATGGCGCAAGCGCGCTTGGTCGTCCACCGGGGTGGCGGCGATCTTGCGGCAGCGCGCTTCGTCGTAGGGAGCCAGGGGACGCAGGATTTCGGCGCGCGTGGTCAAGCGCGGACGAGCGGCGGCTTCCCGCGCAGCGGCCTGCACGCGCTCGCGCAAGTCCGAAACCATGGCGCTCAGTTGTGCCGGGCTTGCGGCGCCCGTGTCGATCAGATGTTTGGCATTGGCTAGCAGCGGATCGCGGGCCTCGGCGCGTTCGATTTCGGTTAGGGAGTGGTAGGTGGTCTCCACGTCACTGCCGGCATGCCCGAACAACCTCACGCATTCCAGATGCAAGAAAACAGGTCGCCGCGCCGTGCGACAGTGCGCGATAGCCGCTTGAACCTGGTCGTGGACCTGATCCAAGTCACCTTGCGCACGCACGTAGTGCAGCCCGCTTTGATGCCCGAAGCTGGTTTCGATCCAACCCTGGGGTGTTTGGGTCGAGATGCCGATGCCGTTGTCTTCACACACGAACAAGATCGGAACCGGGGCTCCTTGGCGCGCTGCATAGCGCGCCAATTGAAAGCCGGCGAGCGCCGTAGCGTGGTTGGCGGACGCATCGCCAAAGCTGCAACACACGATGGCATTACCGGGCAATGCGTTGGTTGCCCCCAGCCGTTTGCCGCGGCCGATGGCCAGAGCCATTCCGACGGCTTTGGGCAAATGCGAGGCGATCGTGGACGTCTGCGGAGGAACCCACAGCTCAAGCGATCCGAACACCTTGTGCCTTCCGCCGCTGATCGGATCGTCGCTCGAAGCGCACAGGGACAGCAGTGCGTCGAATATCGGCGTCGAACCTGGCAGCTTGCGCGCCCGCGCCAGCATGAACGCACCCGAACGGTAGTGCAGGAAACACGGATCCGTGCGCTGCAACAAGGCCCCGACTACGGCGTTGTTCTCGTGGCCCGAGCTTCCAATGGTGTAGAAGCCGTGGCCCAGCCGCTTGAGTTCCCGAGCCGCAGCGTCCAATTGGCGGCTGGCGCATTGGTCTTCGACGATCGCGCGCGCCGCGCGAGCGGAGAGTCCCGAGCCGGGGCGCAGCGGGTCCTTGTCGTCGAGCGCGCGCGGCGCGGCGCGCGCCGACGCTAGCAAGGCGTCGAGGTTGGCTTCGGCGACGGCGACTCGGTTGGTGCTCATGGACGAAAGGGGGCTAAGGGTGGGAGCGCGCGCCAGCACGATACCGCGCGAGCAGGCCGGGCCAACGGGTCCAGTGCACTTCCTCGGCCCCCAGGCGGCGATTCTCGGCGGCAATCTCGAACAGGATGCGCCACTGGCGGAACAGGGTGCGGTAAGCCGTCCACAGGCCGTGCGCTGGGTCGTAGATACTGGTTGCTTCCGACGTGGCACCGTTGAGTTCGATGACTTTGAGGTTCCTGCCCGCGCGCAGGTCGGCCTCGCTGGGAACTCGCACGTCGTAGCGGCCGAAGTAAAAACCCTCGAAGCACTGGCTGATGCGATCGATGAGTTCGCACAAGGGGGGTGTCGCCAGCTCGGATCCGTCGAAGAACACGGTGCCGCGGCAGTGACTGCCGATCTCGACCAATTGCACGCTCTCCCCCGCCGCGGGGACTTCGAACAAGCGTTGGCTGTTTTTTTCCAAGTAAAAGCGCGCCATGCACACGGCGCGCGGATCCTCCAGGATCAAGCGCTCCAGATTCTTGTTCCCATCGCCGACGACGCGCGGAAAGACCTTGCGCGTGATCGAGAATATGTGGCCCTTGGACTCGCGCGGAAAGCGGTAGTAGAAAATGCCGAACTCCTCGCCGCCTACGTACTCTTGGATCAGGCAATCGACGCGAATCTGTTCCAAATAGCGTCGCATCTGATCTTCGCTGCGCGCGATCAGTACGCCCGAGCCGCGTTGGCCGGCGTCGGGCTTGAGTACGACCGGATAGTCGCAGCCAGTCTCTTGCAAGAATTGCTGGGCACGCGCCACGCGACTTTCGACGACGAGACTTGCGTCGAGCTTGGCGGCGCGAGCCACGTGTTCCTGGGCGCGCGCCAAGGATTCCAGGATTTCCGCCTTGGACTCGCCCACGACCCCGCCCGCGGGCAACCCAGGATTGACCGCGGTGAGCACGCTCAAGCTGCGGTGCTTCACGGCCAGCCAAACGATGTAGGCCACCACCGGGGGATAAAAAAACCACATGGGCCAGAACTCCCAGCGCGTCATGCGCCTCCAGCGCGAAACCACCAGACGCCGTCCGCGCCAAGTCACGCTGGGTATGGCGAACTTGATCAACACGAAGACCAGCAGCGCGCCCAGCATGAATACGGGCCACGCCCACAGGCGCCAGGCCTCGATCCAGCGCTGCACTCCACGGCCGAGCAACATCGCTCCACCCGCCACGAGCGGAGTCCAGACCAGCACGGCTGCAAGCGTGGCGGCCGCGAACGTTGGCGCGCGCATGCCCAGCGCCCCTGCGGAAACGTACGCCGCGAGCCTGGTGCCAGGCAGGAAGCGCGTGGCCCAAATGACCGCCGTGCCCTTGCGCGCGAACCACTCGCTTGCGATGTGCAGATCTTCGGCTTGCAGCAGCCAGGAAAATGGCGCAATCCGCACCACCTGCCGTCCCCAGCGTTTGCCAACCCAATACAGCAGCAGATCGCCGATCCAAATGCCGGCCGCCGTCGCTGCGATGGCCAGGCCCGTGTGCATGCGCCCGCTGGCGGCGAGCAGCCCAGCGGCGATGCAAGAGAGATCCTCGGAACCAAGCGTGGCCAAGGCCAAGGCCAGTCCCTGGGCCCACGTGGGCAGGGCCAGGATTTGCTCGACAAGGCGGTCGAGGATGTCCAAGTGCGTGGGGTCTCCGCCAAACCTAGCTGCGCGCCGCGCCAGCCGAAACCCGCGCGCGCGCCAGGCACGACCACTCCAGCGGCGCGCCGGCGCACAAGGGCCCGGCGCTGTGGCCCATTTCGACCACGTCCGCACGCACGCGAACTCGCGTGAAGCTCACAGTTTGGGCGTCCTCGCGATGCATGCACGTCGAGCGGGCACTGGGCTCCGGCGAGTGACTGGCGTGAAAATCGGTCAAGAAATCGGTGTCCAGCTTGCGATTCCGCGCGAGCGAATCCAAGAACGTCCGACGGCGCGCCAGACGAGCGCCTTCCGGATCGGTGGACGATGAGCTGAGTGGCAAATCCGCCTCGGCGACGTGGCGAAGATCGAGACCCAGTCCGTTCCATGATGCGGACAGCGGCAACTCGCCGGAGTCGAAAATGACCAGCACAAAGGGCGCGTAGCATTCCAGCGGCCCGTCCGAGAGATGCCGGCGAACCTCCTGCATGGACCCGCACGAGGCCAATGCGTCCACCAAGAGGCCACGGCTACGCTGTGAACTCGGTTTGGGTTCCTGGGCGCCGTTCATGAGCGCCAGCACGAGCCCATGGTGATTCACGCTGATCCAGGTTCCACCACCGAGCGGATCGCGAGGCGCAAGCCAACTCACGCCAGCTCGTTGCTCGAGGGCCGGTGCGAGCCCTGGCGGCCGCGTGCGCTGCTCGTCGCGATTGAAAAAGATTTCCCAGCGGCCGGCGGAACCGATCCAGGTCAACGTGCACACGCCGAGTTCCCTCGTTCGAACTCCAGAGTCGACGGGGCCACACCGAAATCGCGACCGGGATCGATACCCAAGAGGCGCAGCAAGATGGCGATGATCGCGTAGTGATGCACTGTATGCGAAGCCAGGAACTGCAACTCGCGAGCGAGGCTGGACGGCATCCAGCGCACTTGGAGTTCCGTTGGAGAAGGAGCCGAATCCAAGGCCACCGCCAAAGGCCGGTCGCTAGCGACATCGAGCCCGCGCATTCGCAGCTTGATCTGGCCCAGCTTGGCCAAGGCCTTCGCGCGTTCCAATTCCACCGTCCGGTCGCGGCCACGGCGGCTGTAGTCCACACGCGCCTGCGCGAGTCCGTCCAGCAAGCTGTCGTAGTGGTCCAAGATGTGGCGCACGTGCCCGCCGATACCCCCGCGTGAGCCGCCTTCGCGCTGGGCGAACGGCGCGGGCAGGATCAGGTACTGCGAATCGTCGAGGCGCTCCAGGATCTGGGCACCCTGGGCCAAGAAAGCCAGGTTCGATCCAAGCAACCGCGTCAGGCAGTCCGCACTGCTAGCGAGAAAGGGGCCAGAGCCGGGCGCCTGCTCGGCTGCGTGCTGCTCTAGCGTACCGGGGTGAATGCCCCGTGCACTTGTTGCCATAAGATCCCGGCGAGCTCCTTGCGGTCCGCATGCCGGACCGCCTGTGGTGCAAAAGTTACCCGAGCATGGACTCCGCTCAAGCTGAAAAGTTTCAGAACATGGGGTCCAAAGGTCATGTCCCCCCACCAGCACACCGCCTGCGAGGCTTGGGGGTCTGGGAGCCGCGTTTCATAGGACAGGCTCGCGGCCCAGACCGGCAGCAGGCCGTCCGAAGCTGGGGCCAGTAGGCCTGGCCGAAACGGCAGGACGGTCTCGCCTTTGGTGCTGGTTGCCTCGGGGAAGATCACCACCACGTCGCCCGCTTCGACCGCGCGCGCAATCCGCTGGTTTACTTCCGGAATCGCTCGCTTGCGCGCACGTTCGAGGAACACGGTTCCGAACTGCGCCGCGAGCGCGCCCAGAATGGGCCAGCCCCGGATCTCGGACTTGGCTACGAATACGGCCGGTACGCTGCTCGCTAGGACCAAGATGTCCACGTACCCCAAGTGGTTTGCGACCAAGAGGCACGGCGGACGCGGTGGGGCGCCAGTGATCTCCAGCCTTATCCGCAGAATCCAACACATGCTGCGGGCCCACGAGCCCATGACGAGTCTGCGCCAAGCGCGCCGTTGGCGAGGAAACACGAGCAAGACCAGCGACACCGGCAACCAGACCAAGTACCCCAGCAGCGTCACGACAGTCACGCCAACGAGCCTGCTCCAAAGCCGAAGCTGTGCCACGCTATGCGACGGTTTCCACCGACGTCTCCTCGGATCAGGCGCCGAAGAACGTGCGCCTGGTGGCTGGGTCGAGGCGCTCGACATCCAGCCACGTCAGGAAATCGATGGTCTTGAAAGCGCGGTCCAAGGCCGGCTCGCCGCAAATGCGCGAGCCCAGTTTCAAGTAGCCCGCGAACAAGGGCGGCAGTTTGACTCCCACGTCCACTTCCGCAACGAAACCGGGGGGATAGCACACATATTCCGGCCGCGGCCGCACGGAAATCGTCGGATGGAGCACGCGGGTCTGCGCGAGGAAATCGTAGGTTGCGCGGGCCACCTGCGGATCCTGCGAAGTGAGCGAGCAGCAACCGAACATATGGCGCTTGTGATTCCACACCAAGTACAAGGCCAGTCCCTTCCACAAGAGAGTCAAGACTCGACCATTGCGGTGGTCCTTGGCCACGCAAGCGCGACCGGTTTCCACGGCGTCGTCGAGCACGTCCTCCGGAATCGAAGAGAGTTCGAACTCGCTGTCGGTGTACCAACCGTGCATGGCCTCGGCCATCTCGCGGGTTTGCAGCCGGTAAGTCCCGACGACTTCGTCGGACTCTTTGTGCAGCACGAGCAAGTGATGGCAACCAGCGTCGTACTTGTCTTGATCCAAGCCCGTGGCCAAAGACTCTTCGAGCCCCTCCCCGAGTTCCAGATTGAAGACCTCGAAGCGCAGGCGTTGGATGCGCCTCAGGTCCTCCAAACCGGTCGCGAAGCGAGCTACATAGCTGCCCCCGGGCAAGACCGTGCGCGGGATGGCCGATGTAAAACGCGGGTAGTCGGCTTCGGATTTCGCTCGAGCCGAGCCACTGCCGGGGCCGGAGCCAGATGATGTATCGCGGGAAGTCATCAGCTTGGGATCGAATTTGCCCGGCGGCACGGGGCCGAGCACAGCCCGGAACCTAAGATACGGGGGTGGCATGGTCAAACCCCCGTTCGAACAAGATTTCCCGCGTGCCCTGCATTTCCCATAGCGGCGTGAAAAGGCGTGCAGCCCGCTTCCGCGCCTTGGGCGTCGCGTTTCTGTTGGCACTTTGCGGCGCCCAATCTGCGTGTTCCAAGCCCCAAACGACCGAGGCCTGGAATTTGATCGTGATCGCGCTGGATACGGTGCGCGCCGATCGCCTGGGGCCCTACGGCTATGAGCGCGCCCACACGCCCAACCTCGATGCGTTGGCGCGCGCAGGATGCGTTTTCGAAAACGTCCAATCTCCGTCGCCTTGGACGGCCCCGGCACTGATCTCGCTGATGACCTCCCTCGAGCCCGGCGTGCACCAGGTGCGCAGCTTTCCCAATCCGGGGGTCATGGATGAGCGCGTGTCCACGCTCGCCGAAATCCTGCAACGCCGCGGCTACGACACGGCTGCCTTCACGGAAGGTGGCTACGCCAAACCCGAATTCGGCCTTGGTCAAGGCTTCGATGTCTATCCAAGCATGGATGGCGATGAGACCTCGCACACCTCCAACCTGGAACACGGCAGCCGCGTCTTCGCCAATATCACGCGCAGCATCGATTGGTTGGCCGAGCGCAAACAGCGCCCCTTCTTCCTGTTCTTCCACAGCTACGAAGCCCACGGGCCGTACCGCGCGCAAGAGAGGTTCTTGCGCAAGCTTCGACCGGACTACGACGAAGCCGAATTTCGGGCGCACGTCAAGCGCGTGCTCGAGACCTGGAATTCCGAGCGCTCGCTCGACGCGGCCGGAGCGGATGCGCTCACTCGCGCCCATCTGCAATGGGGACTCGCCAGCCTCGAGCCGGCCGCGCAGGAAGAGGACGGACTACGCCGACGCATTGGCGAATTGGACACCCAGCGCGGCGGCGGCGTCGGCGCCAAGAGGCCGGAGCACGTGCAATATGCGCGCGACCTGTACGACGCCTGCATCGCCCACCTCGACGAACAACTCGGGCGTTTGCTCGAGGAAGTCCAGCGTCTAGGCCTGGCGGAGCGCACGCTGGTCGTAGTCGTGAGCGACCACGGCGAGTCTTTCGACGAACACGGCGTACTCGGCCACGGCACGCAGCTGCACCAAGAGTTGATGCGCGTGGCCCTGATCCTGCGCGGCCCAGGAGTAACCGCAGGAAGAATGGCGCGGCAAGTGCGCACCATCGACATCATGCCCACCGTGCTTGAGCTCCTGCGCGTCCCCATGCGCTCCCTGACGCTGCAAGGCCACAGCGTTGCATCGATCTGGAACCCGGAGTCCGGTGACGCCGCCCTGCCGGACCTACCTGCGCTGGGAGGCAACCGATCGATGACTGGGAAAGAGGATGGAGCGCATTCGCTGCGCCTGGACGGCTGGAGCCTAATCGTCGAGGAATCCCCCGCAAGCGCGCGCCTGTACGACTTGCGCCAAGATCCGCTGGAACAAGTCGACCTAGCGAGTACACAGCCCGAGCGCGTCGAGCGCATGCGAGCAGTCCTCGCGGCGCGCCTGGCCGAAAACGAGCACTTGCGCGCGAACCTCGGCGCCAAGGCGCGCGGCATGAAGCTCAGCCCCAGCGCCGAGCGCGAACTGGGCCGCCTGGGCTACGTGGAAGTGCACGGAAGTACCGCACCAGCGACCAAGCAGTGAGGCCCCCAGCCGCTCGAGGGCCCTAGCTACCCGAGGGCGCCTTGAGCGGCAGGATCGCTTCGCAGGTCGCGCCCCAGTCGGCGCGTTCGACCGCGATCTCCACGACTGCGGCGAAGTCCCTTTCGACCAGGCCGGAGTGCACTTCGGTTCCGTTCCAAACCACCACGATGGGTTTGTCCAGATCCACGAGTTCACGCGCCAGGAGCAGGTCGACGGCTTTCACGTGCTTGGATTCCAAGGTGATCGTTTGGCCTTCGATCGAGGCGCGCAGGTGGGCTTTGGGTGGATCCATGGCGCGCCCTTTCCCACTGGCCTTCAATCCTTGCACGCGCACCCAATACCACCAAGGCGTGGAGTCGGAGAGCAACTGGACCGCGAACGACTTGGGATAGCGTTGCCGTTTTTTCTTGGCCAGCCAATCCAGTCCCTCGCCCAGTCGTGGAAATGCACTGCTGTGCTCCCCGCCCGGCAGTTCCACGTACTTCACATTGAAACCCAGTTTCTTCAGGCTCTCCGTAGTAGCGCGCGGCTGGGCGACGGGACACACAGGATCACCCTGAGCGTGGACGACGTAAACCGGAACGTGCTCCATGTTGGATTCGTAGGCATTGACCTGCCAAGTCACTGCTGCAAGAGGCGCGATGCCTGCCAAGCGGTCCGCGCGCGCACGCGCCAGGTACCAGGCCCAGAAACCGGTTTGCGAAATTCCAGCCACATACACGCGCTCCAGGTCCACGGCGTAGCGCGAAACCAAGTCGCGGAAGAACGCGTCGAAAATGGCCGCGACTTCGTCCTCGGGCAAGGCCCCGCGCACGCCGTCCGCGCCCACGAGTTCGAGGATGTCGGTGCGCGCGAGCAGGCATCCCGCGAGCGCTCCACTCTCGGCGTGGTTGCGAAAGTACGGCAGGAAATCGGCCTTCTCTTGAGGGGACTTGCCTTGCCCCGTGCCGTGGCCCGGATCGATCAGCAGAGCGCGCGGCTGCTTGGGGTCGTAGCCGGAGGGAACCTCGACCGCGTAGGTGAACAGTTGGCCTCCGGATTCGAAACTCAGGCCGAAGGTGGCTGGGCCGATCTGGGTGAATTTTTCCTTGGCCTTGCCCACTTTGCGCGGTTTGGGATCTCCAGACGGCAGCTTGGGGCCTTGACGCAAGCCCTCGATCAAACTCGCGAACTCGTATTGCGAGTCCAATTTCTTGGCCAAGGCCTTCAAGTCCGATTCGGCATTGCTGCCCGGGGCCGCGAGCGCCTCAGCCAGCGCCTCCCGCAGCGCGATCGATTGATTCGGCGGCAGCTTGGGAAGCGCCGTCTGCAGCATGCACAAACACAGTCCTGCGAGCATGGTTCCTCCTGATGTTGGAAACAGTCCGACGCTCTACTTGGCGTCCAAGTTCAAGCGTGCACCGTTGTCCGACAGCCACGCGCGCCACCACGCGGCGTTGCGCGATTCGTCGTAAGACACTCCGGTCAGCTGGCGCAGCGCGTAGTGCCCGATGGCGTAGTCCAACTTGCCTGCGGGGTCCTTGGCCATGAGTTCGATCAGGCGCGGCACGACTTGGCTGTCGCCCACTTCGGCCAGGGCGGAGGCTGCGGAATTCGCGAGCCGCTTGCGCGCGGGATCCACGCCGCTTTGTTCCAAACTCGCGAGCAACGGTGCCAGTGCCCAAGTCGCGCCCGGCTGCCCCATGCCGCGCAGGGCCTCGGCGGCCACATCGCTGGATTCGTCGTTTGCCGCGCGAATCAAGTCGGCTTGCAAGCTGGCATCGAACGGCACCATCCACGCCAGGCAGCGCACGGCCATGGGCCTAGCTTGGAATTGCGGATCGTTGAGCCACGCACGCACTCGGGAGGCCAGCTCGGCTTGCTGGAACACCTCCCCCAGTTCGACCCCGAGCCCGCGCGCATTCTCGGGCCGGATGTCTGCGAAGGTTTTCAGTTCGCGTTCCAGCTCAGGCCCGCTGGCCTGGAGCAGCCGGAAGGCGAAATCGCGCGCGCTTGCGGCGACGGCCTCCGCCGGCGGTTGATTCGCCCAGCGCAAGAACCACCGCTCGCCGGCAAGCGGGGAAGCGGCGAAGTCTTGAAAGGCATAACTCACCAAGTAGGTGTTGGCGCGTTCGCGCACGCTGGGCTCGGGGTCGCTGGCGCCGAGTCCAAGCACGAACAAGGCGCTTGGCAACCCGCCATGAAACACGAATGGCTTGAAGAATTGCTCGCGGTGTGCGAGCGGCAATTCGCTCCAGATGGCATGGGCGATCTCCACCACTTCACTGGCGGGAAGCTGCGCGAGTTCTGTCGCCGTGACCAATCCATGGCGCCAGTTTGGCCCTCCGCCTTGGAATCGCTCCAGCCACTGGGCCGGTGTGCGCACGCTGAGGCCATGCGTTTGGGGCGCAGCTACGGAAGTGCGCAATGGCTGCGGGCCGAGTGCGCTCGGATCCGAGGTCGGCGGTTGGGCCCACACGGCCTCCTCGAGCTCTCGCACGCGCTCGCTGGCGCGCAGCAAGTCTTCTGTCTCCTGCATTCGCAGCTCTCGTTCGCGGTCGAATTGCTGGCGCGCCTGGAGATTGGTCCAGCCGAGCACAGCGACGGAGGCAAGCAGAAGCATTGTGAACAACAAATGCATGCGTCGAATCATGGTTACTTGACGCGATTGCTCGCGCCGGCAAGCACGGTGGATGCTCGAGAAGTCTCCAAACTTGGCCTGTGCCAAGCGCCGAGCTTCGTCTGGGGCAAGCCCCTGGGCTTGAAACTCGGCCTGTGCTTCGTCCAGGTGAAATTCCAATTCCGCGGTGATTTCATCGTCGATCTCCCGCTGGCTGCGAGGATCGAGCAGCCCCTTGGCGAGCGCGTGCCAGTTCAACGTGTTTGGCTGTGACACCATGAAACGCTCTTGCTCTCTAAGCCAGCTGACCGGCACCAGTGGGTTCGAAGTCGCCCATGACCTGCGAGACAGCACCCGTGAACCGAGCCCAAGAATCCACGCGCTGGCTGAGTTCTTTGCGCCCCCTTGGCGTGAGCACATAGAACTTGGCCTTGCGGCCAGAATCCGACTGGCCCCAACTGGCGCGGACCCAGCCGCGAGCTTCCATGCGGTGCAGCGCCGGGTACAAGGTGCCCTCCTCGATGCTCAATGCGCCCTGGCAGCGTCGCTGGATATGGCGCACGATGGAGTAGCCGTGCTGTGCGCCTTCGGTCAGGGTCTTGAGCACCATCATGTCGAGGGCGCCCGGCAACAGGTCAAAGCGTTCGCTGGTCATGGCTATCCCCTAGTTAGTCTAGGTATAGGCGCCTACCCCTAGACTGTCAAGGGGTCCGCTTGCCAATGCGCTCAATTCAGGCCCGCATCCGCGGCCACGCCCGGCCGGTTGGCCAGGACGCTACTCTTCGCCCAAGTAGCCCAGCGCGCGCAGGCGGGCCAGTTCCTCGGGGGGTATGCCCTCCAGCGACGCGCCCTTGCCACTGATCGCCCCCATGGATTGCAGTTGGGCAAGCAGTACCTTGGCCATGGAGTGCTCCGGCGCGTATAGGTTCTTCAGTTCCAGAGGATCCGCAGACAGGTCGTAGAGCTCGTGTTTTTGCGTGGCCGGGCGGTGGATGTACTTCCAATCTTTCACGCGCAGCGAATACATCTCCAAGTCGCGCTGCAAGCGGTCCTTGGGCGCATGATGGACTTCGGCGTACAGCGGCTGTTTGGCCAAGGCCGGCCCCGGTTGGCCCGCGAGCAGCCCCAGGATCGAACGGCCGTCGGACGCCACGCGCTCCGTCTTGGTGCGCGGCAGACCGAACAGCGCCGCCAAAGTTGGATACACGTCCAAATGCGTGACGCGTTCGTCGATCACCGCGCCGCTCGCGATGCCAGGTCCGCTGATGATCAGCGGCACGCGCAGCTGCTCTTCGTACAGCTGCCCGTGGGTCCAAAAACCGCGTTCGCCAAAGGCCTCGCCGTGGTCGGCGACGACCACCACCAACGTCTCGTCCTGAATGCCCAAACCCTGGAGTTTGGTCACGATACGCCCCAATTGCTCGTCCATGAAGCGCAGTTCCGCATCGTAGAGTTCGACAAGCTGGGCTGGCTGGTACAGCTGGGGATGCGTTTTGGGGTTCGTGGCACGCGCCCCAGCAGTCAGCCCCCCCAGCGAAGAGTGTTGCTCGAGGAATTGCTGGGGCGGAACGAACGAAGGGTCGTGGGTATCGAAGTAGTGCACGGCCAGCGCGAATGGCTCGCCTGCGTTGCCGTCCAGCCATTCGAGCACGAGATCCGTGGTCTCGTCGGCCGGGCGCTGCGGCGCATCGGCGAAGTCCTTCAGCCCGTGGCGCGTGGAAGTCGCGGTCAAATCGTCGTAATACTCCGCAAAGCCGCGACCGAGCCCGTACTGAGCCCCCATGGGCTTGGCGCTCACGAAGCCCGCCGTGCGCCGACCCGAAAGTGCCAGGCTTTCGAACAAACTCGGCACTTCACTCGAAAGTTTGGAAGCTTGCACCACGAACAGGCTGCGCACGCCGTGCCGAAAGGGCATCGTCCCAGTAAACAAAGTTGCGGCCGACACGGGAGTCAACGAGGACTGGGCCCAAACATTCGCCGCGCGCACACCGGTCCGGGCCAAGGCGTCGATGGTCGGAGTGGTTTGCTTGGAGTAGCCGTAACACGAAAGCCGATCCGCGCGCGTCGTGTCCAGCAACACGAACAGAAGATTGCGCGGCCCCTTTAGAGCGGACGAACGCTTGCACCCACCAGAGACACCTAGCAGGCACAGAGCCACGAGAAGTCGAACAACAAAAGGACCGTGAAACATGCGTTCCCGCGTGATCATACCAACGCGACCTGGGGC